>JAUHYY010000029.1 GCA_030426295.1 bacterium | reverse complement strand
AGGCTGCAAGTGTTGTTGCAGTACCTGCTACTAATGGCCACTTAAATTGAGATAGTGAAAATTTTGCAGCATCGAAAGAGTTTAATCCTTCTTTTCTACCGTCATGGATTCCTTCAACTACTACGATTGATGTATCTACTATCAAACCTAGTGAAAGAATTAATGAGAAAATTGTTAATCCGTTCAACGTTTGATCGGTAAAGTAGATTACTCCAAATGTAATGAAGAAAATTAGTGGGATTGCTAAGGCTGCGATCAGAGCTTCTTTTACAGTTAAGAAAATTGTAAGTGCAAAGAAGATAATAATAATTGTCTGTAGACCACTGATTGAAAGAGTTGAAATATCTTTCTTAATGAAGAATGCATTGTCATTAGTTTTTACAATGTTTACACCTTCAGGTAGATCAGTTGAAATCTCATCAACTTTTTCTTCGATTGCATCTGCAATTTCGATGATGTTTCCACCTTTTTGTTTGAATACGTTTAAGGTTACTGCATTTTGTGCAGCACCTTCATTATTACTTACGAATGAATCTGTATCTGTTTCATCAACTGAGAATTCTATTTCACCTAGGTCAGCTACTGTAATTACGCTGAAAGTTTTGTCGTTACTTGTGTTTACTACCGGGATTGATTTGAGTGAATTTATATTTGTAACTTTACCAATAAGTCTTAGGTTTATTTCTTCTCTGTCTTTCTTGATAGTACCTAGTGGTGCATTAATATTTGATGAACTGATCGCCTGTAAAACTTGTGAAACGCTAACGTTGTAGAATTCCATTTTAACTGGATCGAGTACAATCTTTACACTTTCATTTACGTCACCACTAAGTTCGATACGAGCTACTCCTGAAACTGTTTTTATTTCATCAGTAATATTTTCTGAGTATTCTGTTAGCTCAAGTTTTGTAAGTGGTCCTGTTAAACTGTATGAAACGATAGAAGTGTCATTGAAGTCTAGTTCAAGAACTTGTACGTCTCCTGCATCGTCTGGGAGTGTACCTTCTACTTTACTTACAGCATCTTTTAATTCTTGAAGTACTTCATCTGTGTCTGCACTTGATTCAAAAGTGGCTGTAATTGTTGAAAGATTATTCGCAGAAACTGAAGTTAAATCTTTAAGCTGACCTAGAGTTGCAATCTGTTCTTCTAATGGCTTTGTAATTTGTGATTCTACGTCTCCAGGCGAACTGTTCGGGTAGAATGTTTGAACTACTCCAATAGGCTGACTGATTTCTGGATTAGCCTCGATCTTCAGGTTAAATAGAGCAAATAGACCAAGCATGAATAGTGCCATAATCATAAGCACTGTTAATCTAGTATGTTTCAGAAAGAACATAATGATTGGTCCTGGCGAAGCAATTTCTTTCTTCTCTGGAGTAGGCGCTTGCTCCTCAAGCTGATTCATGAAATCCGGTATGTTTTGGTAATCTTGATTCATTTTATATAGGTTGAACTAATGATCCTTCTTCTAAATTGATTCTATCTATAATAACTAGGTCACCATCTTGAAGTCCGCTCTTGATTGGAGCTAGACCATTTTTGATTTTCCCACCTAGAACAACTTTTTTGTACGTAAGTACTCCTTCTACTGATACTGGCACGTTGTATCCCCCGTCGAATTTCATAATTCGAACTGGTACAACTGGGTACTTAATTTCTTCTTTTGTTTCTGTCTCAGTAGTTTCTTCTGCTTTTTCTGTGAAGTTAATTCTTGCAAAAGTATTTGGAATAAGTGGTAGGTCTAGTTCTACTGCTGGGATTACTTTAACTGGAATAGTCTTTGTTTGTGTATCTGCAACAGCTCCAACATAGATTATTTGTGCTGGGATTTCTTGTTCGAATAGTTCGATTGTTACTTCTGTGTTACCCAGAGCAATAACCTCAGCAGGAGTAAGACTTGCTTGGAACATAGTGCTTTGTAGGTTTGTAACAGTGAACATTGCAACTGATGGATTAACTCTATCACCTGTTCTTACGTCCATCTTTGTAACTACGCCAGAAACCGGACTTGTGATTTTACCTGTCGCTAGGTTGATCTGAGCGTTTTGTAACTGTTGTGTTAATTGAACAATTTGAGTTTCGATTTGAACGATTTGATTAGCACCTTGAATTTTTGTGCTTTCCATTTGTTTTAACAGTAGATCAATTTGGTTCTTTGATTCACGAATCTGTGATTCGAATTGTGAATCTTGTTGAAGACCTTGAATATCTGCTACTTCATCTTGGGCTTTTGAAATAGAAGTATTGTTTCTATTTATTTGCCTTTGGATGTATTCATTATATTCATCTTGTTCAGATGCAGATGATCTTAGGCTGTCTGTATCAGTAGATGCAGTTTCTTGTAATTTCTCTTGTAGTTCTTGGTTCTTTTCTTGGAGGTCTTGGATGTAGTTTTGACCACCTCTAATATCTTGACCAGCTTCTAATTGGAAAGCTGCTTGTCTAATGCTATTCTCAGCACTGATTAGTTGGTTTTGGAAAGTACTAAGTGAAACATTAGTACTCATCTTTGCTAGAGATAACTGCTTTTGTGCATTTTGTAATGAAGCTAATGCTGCGTTATAACTTGCTGCAGCTGTTTGCAATTGAACTGAGTCACCAAGTGTAGCTATTGCTTGACCGGCTTTTACTTCTTGTCCCTCTGAAATGTTAAGGTTTTTGATTACTCCTGATACTTCAGCAAAAACTTCAACTTCTTGGTCTGCAACAACGAAAGCTGTTTTAGAGCTTTTAGCAATTTCTTCTTCTGTTTCTTCAGGAGCTTCTTCTGTAACTTCTGGCATATCAATTTCTATTACAGAAACTGGAATTGCTGCGTCACCTTCTGGTTCTGTGTATGTAACTTTTTGCCATAGTTTTATTCCTCCGAATATAATCAGTACTATCACTGCAATCGTTAGAATAAGAGATGCGATCTGTTTGACTAGTCCTCTTATCATTTTATAGTAGGTTAATATAAAAGAACGATACTATATAGAAGTATCGTTCTTTTGTCAAGTGTGATTTCCAAGTATTTTATTTTTCGTATGGATACGTAAACACACCATCTACAACCTTTACTCCAGGTCGATACTTATAGGCTAAAGCTTTCATTTCAGGTGGAACATCTGGCCCTGGTTCTACAGGAAAGTGCTTTAACTTAAATCCTTCTGCTTTAGGGACTTTTGGAGGATTAGTATCTGGTCCTTGTAAATCAATTGGAAACTTATTTGGATTACCCATGTTTTAGAATTAAATTTTTGTAAGTGTTTATGCTTCTTGCTCAGCAGGTTCTTGGAGTTCTTCTTCAACGTTCTCATTAGCGATCTCTGCTTGCATTCTAGCAAGAGCCTCTTTAATAGGAGCTGAATCTTCAGCAGGTAGAGACTCTACTATACCAACTGTTAAAGTTCTTAAGTCTTCCACTGTAGCTCTTAGAGCTTTATTGTCTTGATCTTTTTCTGTTAGCAGATTAGTTAGTTCTTCTACTTGAGATGTCATGTCTTCAATTTTACCTGTTGTTTTAACATTATCGAATAGCACTAACTTACCAGCTGCATATCTTTCGAGTGAAAATCTACTTAAGTAGAATCCTGCAATTAAAAGAAGCATGAACTGTAAGCCGTATAGTGACTTATCGATTAAATCAAGCTTCTTAGCAGTGATTATTGAATCGAGCTGCTCAAGCTTTTCCATCCAATTCTGAATGATACGAAGATCGTTTACTACATTTCTAAATACTCTTTCAATCGTTGCAAATTGTTCTTCAAGTTCAGTTCTATAGAGTTCTATCTGATGTCTAATATGCTCAAGGACAGTACCAATTTGTCTTAATGAAGGTTCTATGAATTCGCTTGCAGTTTCTGCCGCTGAAAGTAGCGATTGTGCTACTGATATGGCAGCGTTTCGAGCTCTTCCTTCCATATTCTCAGCTGTTTGGCTAGCCCATTCTCCTATGTCTCTAAGACTTCTTGCCGCAGTGAGATTAGTTTGTTGAATATCAGCTCTTAATGTTTCTAACCTTTCACTGAGTTCATTTTCGAATAGCTCCCATTGTTCAATTTCTTCTAGTTTTTGTGCATGTTCTTCTGCGAGCCTTTGTCTTTCACGTTGCAAAGAGCTTTGCATGTCCTCGAATCTAAGCTGGTTTTCTTCTCTTATTCTAGCCATTAACTGGTCTCTATCCATCTGAGCTTCAACCATTTCATTCCAAGATATTCGATTTGCGTGTTCAAGATTCTCAATTCTTCTTTCAAGTCCAGTTTTTTCATCAACTACGTGATCGATCAATGGAGTTACGTGAGTTGCTCCTAGCAAAGCTAAAGATCCTGCAGCACCAGTTCTTAAGAAACGACTTCTCATTGCAGATTTTAAAGTACCAACTTTTTTACCTGCTATAACTCTTTCTTGATCATTTGTTTGTCCATCCTCTGGTTGAGGAAGATGGTTCTTTTTTTCTGCCATTTAAAAACTAAAATAATAAGACTTAATCATACCGCTATTCCGCAAACTTGTCAATCACTATAAAGGCACTTAAACATGTAATTTATTATGCCCTATTCCTAGATTTTAAGCCAATATTCTAAGGTTATACTATAATTGTATTCAAGTATTGTAGTATTCTCTGGCTTTGATCCTATAAATAGACTTATGAAGAATATTTTAGTATTTTTGGGATTTTCTAATTTGTACTGTAAAATTTCTTAAGGCATAAATAAGTACTTATTTTTGATATGAAGCTTTTAGAATTAAGAGCACGAGAGAGATTTAATTTGATTGAACTTATTGTTTTAATTGTAATTATCTCTTTTTTTGCTGCTATTATGTTTAATTTAATTGATCCTCCGCGTCTTCTGAATGAATCCAGAAATACTAGAAGATGGAGTGACGTTACAAATATTATTAATGCATTAATTGAATACCAAGTTGATAATGATGGTAATAATTATACTACTGTTGATGATATGACCCCAGGAATTTATTATCAAATTGGTACTGCTAATCTAGGTTGCGACAGTGGTTGTACTGCACAGGCAACTGTTACAGCTTGTATTGATCTGTCTGGTATTGGGTATAACTATTTAGCGACGGTGCCTAATGACCCACTATATGGATCAGATTTGGAAACTGATTATTACATTTTGAAAGATACAAATGGTGCAATTACTGTAGGTGCTTGTGATCCAGAAGGAGAAGGTACTGGCGGTTCAGGTCGTCCTCCAATAATTACATTAACAAGATAATAACCCTATAGTTCTTATCCTAGCTACTAACTAATCAAGTTCTAGTTGTTGAATCTAAAATGCATTACGTCTCCATCTTTTACGATGTAGTCTTTTCCTTCTATTCTTTGTTTACCTGCCGATTTAGCACCGGTCTCACCGTTGTTTTGAGTATAATCATCGTAGGAAATTACTTCTGCTTTGATGAATCCTTTTTCAAAGTCAGTATGAATTACTCCTGCAGCTTGTGGAGCTGTTGCACCGATTTTCACTGTCCACGCTCTTACTTCTTTTACTCCTGCTGTGAAGTATGTTTGTAGTCCTAGTGTCTTAAAGGCAACTTTAATAAGTGAGTTTAAACCAGGTTCTTTTAGGCCTACTTCGCTTAAGAACTCTTTTGCTTCTTCGTTTGAGAATCCTACTAGTTCTGATTCAATCTTTGCACATATAGGCACGATTGGTGCATCTACAAGTAAGTTTAGCTTAGATCTGATTTCTTCGACATTAACTGTTGTTACTTCGTCTTCTTTTACATTCAGCACGTAAAGTACTGGCTTCATTGTTAGTAAGTGTAGATCTTTAAGGGTTGACCTAACTTCAAGATCATCTGTGAAAGACCATGCAAGTTTTCCTTCATCTAAGTGAGCTTTTAGCTTTGTTACAAGGTCTAAGTATTTTACTTTTTCTTTGTCTCCGCTTTTAGCTTCGTTTTGGGCTTTTGAAAGTCTGTTATCTACTGTTTGGATATCTGCCATTAAAAGCTCTGTTTCGATTACCTCTTTGTCATCTTTTGGATCAATTTTACCGTGCACGTGAGTAATGTCGTCATCTTCGAATACTCTTACTACGTGAGCGATAGCATCAACTTGCCTGATGTGACTTAAAAACTTGTTTCCAAGCCCTTCACCATCAGAAGCACCTTTAACAAGTCCTGCAATATCAACAAATTCAATTGCTGCAGGTAAAACTCTTTCTGGATTCACGATCTCAGCAAGTTTGTCTAGTCTTTCGTCTGGAACTTCAACTATTCCTACATTTGGGTCGATTGTACAAAAAGGATAATTCGCAGCTTCTGCTCCTTCTGATTTTGTAAGTGCGTTAAATAAAGTTGATTTACCTACGTTTGGTAATCCTACTATTCCAATTTTAAGACCCATGTTTGTTAATTAAAGCTGCGTTATATTAGCAGTAATCTCTTAATAATCAATATATTAACCTTTCCACCACTGATCTAAACTTAGTCTGTGCCATTCATTCTTAAGTTCATCGATAGTCATTTGGCCTGGGGCTGTCTTTGTAGATTCATTTAATGAGGCGAAAGTGATTAAGTTTTCAAACATTGGAGCAGTTGCACGAGTGACTTTCCCCTTTTCGCCCATTCCAATTATGATTCTTTTATTTCTTGTTTGTGGTGAATTTAGCTGGAGTTTTATTAGGTTTATTATGTCGATTTCTCTGTTTATTTGAGTAGCGATCTTTACTGCAACAGGGTTTAGCTTTAACATTTCTTCTTGGATTCTCTCTAGTTCGGGAAGAGACGGAGTTGATTGGAAATTATGGTATGAAACAATTAACTTGCCATCTAGCGCCGTGAGTTCGCTTGGGTTTAAGTCATGACTGAAGGGGATGTCTATGTAGTCTGCACCGTAATGAGCTAACTCCGTTAAGTATGATAAACGTTGATTAAAGCTACCACTGAATACTCCCCCTTCAATGCCATCCTTAAGATTAACAACTAAAGGCATCTGCTTTTTCTTTACTAATTCCTTTGCGTCTTCTAGCTTTAGCTTGTCGCACCAGATCTCTGTGATATCCGCTCCGGCTTGAACAACTTTATTATACAAAGATAGTCCTTCGCTCAGGATTAAGGGTCTAATTGGGATTGCGATTTTTGTCATTCCATTTGGTTATCACTCGAGGTATCATTGTCGCAAATTGTTACTTTTTTATCTAGGCCAATATGACAAATAGAATAGACATTTTTACAGATGGCAGCTGCCTAGGTAATCCTGGCCCAGGTGGATGGGGGGTGTTAATACGTAATAATGATAATAATGGTGATATTGAAATGTCTGGTAGCCAACCAGATACAACAAACAACCGAATGGAAATGTCTGCAGTATTGAAAGCTTTTGAGTACTTGATTGAACATGATATTTCAGATTCCCTACTCTCAATACATACAGACTCTAGTTTGGTGGTTAATACTTTTACCCAAAATTGGAAAAAGAAAAAGAACACTGATCTTTGGGCCCTAATTGAAACCGCCTATTCAAAACTCTACTCTAAAGGTAATACTTTTGAATGGAACTGGGTAAAAGGTCATGCTGGGCATGAAGAAAATGAACGTGTTGATGATTTGGCTAGATGGGCAGCCGAGAGCTTAACTAGCTAGTGCATCAAATTTAGCTGCAAGAGCGTCTTTTGATTGGAATCCAACTACTCTGTCAACTTCTTGCCCTCCTTTTATGAATGCAATTGTTGGAACAGAAGTTACTCCATATTCTTGTGATAGTTCTTGTGATTGATCGATGTCAACTTTGATGATTTTAACTTTTCCATCGTACTCTGGAACCATACTTTCGAGTACTGGTGAAAGCATTTTGCATGGCCCACACCACTCTGCGAAAAAGTCTACTACTACTGGTACGTCAGATGATGACATGATGCTTCTTGCATCTTCTTGGTTTGTTACATCCATTTTTTGGGGATTAATTATTATGAAAGAATTATAAATTATTTATTTCGATTTACATAGAAATGTTCTATTAGTTCTTCTTGACAGAGGTGTACAAAAACAATGAAAACTTCGTTTAATTTGGTATAGTGAAATAAACGTTAACGAAATTGTATGAAAAAACTCTTATCGGCCCTCTGTATAAGCACTTTGCTTATTTTGCTGACCCCAACAGTCAGTGCTAGTTCGGGATTAAAAAGTGAATTTATTGGCGATACTACATACTTAAGTGAAAGTATGTCTACAAAAGCTAAGTTCACAGGTGTAATAATAGAATTTGAGCAAGAAGATTCTGCAGATGATTATAGAGACTTCTTTATAAGATTTGATGAAGGCTCAAAGTGGAGTGAGTGGATATCTATAAGACCTGATCATGATCATGCTGAAGAGGCGCATGAAGAAGATGGTGAACATGCATCTACTGAATACTTAATCAATACAAACCTGTCTAAGGGGTATCAGATTTATCTATATCAAGAAGATGGATTAGATGACATAAAACCTGAACTTCATATTGGAAAGTTAACATTCATTAATGCAAAGGCTGGGGATCCTAAAAATCAAGTGGGAGCTTTTCAAGTAGATTCTAGTCCTAATGTAATAAGCAGATCCCAATGGGGTGCAGATGAATCCCTATTATATGGTAGAGGTATAGATGTTACTGATGAAGAGCATGAAGATATTGATAGAGTTGTATATAAAGACAACGGTAAAGAACTGAAGTGGCCAAGACAGTATATGGAAGACGTAAAAATGCTAGTCGTTCATCATACTGCGAGTGTCAGTGATTTAAATGATCCAAAGCAAGCTATTAGAAATATTTATTACTATCATAGTGTAAGACGTGGATGGGGCGATATTGGATACAACTATATAGTTGATACTGATGGTCGTATTTATGAAGGTCGTTCAGGTGGAGAAATGGTTGTTGGTGGGCATTCTGTAAAAGTAAATAAAGCTTCTATTGGTGTGGCGGTACTTGGTAATTACGAAACTCAAGATGTACCTAAAGATGTGATTCAAGGGCTTGCAAATATTTTAAGTGATAAAGCTGATAGATATAATCTCGATGTACTTGATGATGTTGAATATGCAGATAAAGACTATGATGTCTTAAGTGGGCATAGAGATTCAGCTGCCACAACTTGCCCCGGTAAAAATCTTTACAAGGCATTACCTACTCTGAGATATTTAGTTGATGGTGGGCAGATTTATAAAGAGCGAAGTAAACTATCTAATTGGCGATATGCATATATCGACAAGGATCCACTTAAAGACATGCTTGACCTAGAACTTGGTGAAACTAAGACAGTAACTATAAAACTTGAAAATGTAGGTAAAAACACATGGAATACGAGTAACACATATCTAAAAGTTCTTAACTATAATGATGTTAAGCATGCAGTTTCGATTGATGGATCTAAACTAGGTAAATTGAGCTCAAGAGTGTCGACTGGTGGGACTGCTACCCTTGAATTTGATGTGACTGGAGGGCTTGGTACTGGATTCCATGGTCTTGAGCTACTACTTACAATGAATGGTAGTGCAAAATCTGAATTGCCGATTTATGTTCCTATATATTTAGATAACGACTTCACTTTTGATATTTCAGGCAAAGATGAGTTTGAGCTTGATCTGGATCCAGGAGAAGAAGGATCAATAAGTGTTAAGTTTAAGAATACAAGCAGCATAAACTGGAATGACAAATACGATGTGGAGCTTAAAAAGTCAGATGGTACTTCATCTAGACTGCTTGATAAGACTGATGTACTTGGAACTATTAATGCTGGTCGATTTAAGACTGTACGTATACCTATCGAAGCTCCAAGTAGTAAAGGTAGCTATACAGAATATTTTGTTCCAGTTCTTGAAGACAATTTCTATCTAGAAGGTGAACCTATTAAAGTGACTGTAAACGTTGGCAGCTCAAGCACTAGCAAATCGACAACTACTGTGCAAAGATCTAGTAAGCCACTTGTATTGAATGACACTGTTACAGTTGATTTAGGTAAAACTACAAGTCATGAAGTTGAGCTTGTTAATAAAACAAATGAAAGCTGGAAGAGCTCAAAATTCAGAGTAACTGTTCTTGGTAACAAAGCTGTAACTGTAGACAATGTTGAGCTTGAAGAATCTTCAGTACGACCTGGATACGCAGGTACCATTAAAATGGATATTAATCCTTCAAAATCAGGTACGTACAAATATCAACTAAGATTTTATAACGGCCGTAATTTAGTTTATAAAACTCCATACAGATTAACTGTTAAAACTAACGGTAGCAGTTCAACTACTAGTTCAGTCAAAACTACAACAACTACTCGTACTGTAACTACAGCTCCAACTACCACTAAAGTTGTACCGACAGTACAAGCTTCTGCACCAACTGCTTCAATTACAAATAGTTTAGGGCCTGATATTAGGGTTCACTTATCTGTATTCGATATTCGATCTACAAATGTAAAACCACATGGATTAACTGATGTATATGTAGATGGAACTAAGATTGATTCAATTACTGCACGAGATAATGTTCGTGTTTATCAAGCAACGACAAATGTGAAAATCACTATTAACGGCAAAACAACTTCGGGTCGTGTATTGAGGCTTGATCCAGTTTCGCAGTATGGAACAATTACTCTTGAAGATTTAGAAAATAGACCAGGCTGGAATAAAGC
>JAUHYY010000028.1 GCA_030426295.1 bacterium | reverse complement strand
AAGTAGATGATGCTTTGGTTGAAAAAGAAAAAGGTTTCTGGATTGATGAGCTTAAAGAGCAAGGTAAACCAGAAAATATTTGGGACAACATTATGGCTGGTAAAGAAAAGAAATTCAGAGAAGAAGCAGCTTTAGTGGCTCAAGCTTTTGTTAAGAATCCGGATCAAACTATTGGTCAACTATTAGAAGGTGCTGGTGCTTCAGTTGTAGAATTCATGAGATTCGCAATCTAAAGATTTACATCAATATATTAAATGATATAATCCCAACTCAAACAGTTGGGATTATTTTTTTAGAAAGTGAGATGCTAAACACAATAGAAGAAGCTTTAGAAGATATACGTGCCGGTAAAATAATTATAGTCTGTGATGATGAGGATCGTGAAAATGAAGGTGATTTAGTGATGGCAGCTGAATTTGCTACACCTGAGACTATCAATTTTATGGCAAAACATGGACGGGGACTTATTTGTGTCCCTATTGAAGAAGAGGCAACTAATAGACTCGATTTGCCTGTAGTTCAGAAGATTAATGCATCTAGTACTGATTGCAATTTTACAACTTCAGTTGATTCTGTAAGTGTAACTACAGGTATATCTGCACATGAAAGAGCTACGACAATTAAGCAACTTGCTGATCCGGCTTCAAAGGCTGTTGATTTTAGAAGGCCTGGGCACGTGTTCCCCCTACGGGCTAAGAAAGGTGGAGTTTTAGTGCGGCCTGGTCATACTGAAGCTGCAGTAGATTTAGCAATGCTAGCTGGTCTAAAGCCTGCGGGTGTGATTTGTGAGATAATGTCAGAAGATGGTTCAATGGCAAGACTGCCTGAGCTTAAAGAGTTCGCTTCGAGATTTGATTTAAAACTTATTACTATTAAAGATCTAATCGAGTATAGATATATGAATGATACTTTGGTTAAAAGAGAGGTTGAGGTAAAGATACCTACTGAACATGGTGATTTTACTATTTATGCTTACACTAACTCTGTTGATGACAAAGAGCATCTTGCTATTGTTGCTGGTGATATTACTGATGATCCTGTTGTTAGAATACATTCAGAGTGTTTTACAGGTGATGTGCTAGGAAGTAAAAAGTGTGATTGTGCAGAGCAGTTAGTAGCATCATTAGACTATATTTCAGAGCATGGTGGTATTGTTTTGTATATGAGGCAAGAAGGGCGAGGAATTGGCTTAATTAACAAACTTAAGGCTTATAAATTACAAAATCAGGGTTTAGATACTGTTGAAGCTAACACACAACTTGGGTTTGATGATGATTCTAGAGATTATGGATTGTCAGCACAGATGCTGAGAGACCTTGGTGTTAATAGCGTTCGTTTGATGACTAATAATCCACGTAAAATACAAGGTCTAAAAGACCATGGAATAAACGTTTCTGGAAGAGTTCAGTTGCAAATAAAGCCAAATGAGGCTAATCTTGGATACTTAAAAGTTAAAAAGAGCAAACTGGGGCATCTTCTAGATATCGTATGAGTGAATTAGAAAAATATTTAGACAGAACATTCGAACTAGCCATAAAAGGTAAAGGCTTTGTTTCACCTAATCCAATGGTTGGGGCTGTTATTGTTAGGGATGGTCAAATTATATCTGAAGGATGGCATAAAGAGTTTGGTGGGCCTCATGCTGAGGTTGATGCTCTATCAAGATGTAAAGATGCTAGGGGTGCTACATTATATGTAAATTTGGCTCCATGTTGTCATGTAGGGAAAACAGGAGCTTGTACTGATGCAATTATTAGTGCAGGAATCAAGAAAGTAGTTTATTCAAATAGTGATCCAAATCCTTTAGTTGCTGACAAGTCTAAGCAAATCTTAGAAGATAACGGTATTGAAGTTACTTCAGGAATTTTAGAGAATCGTGGTTTTGAGTTGAATCGTAAGTATTTTCATTGGATCAAGACCAATCAGCCTTATGTTACTATTAAGGCAGCTCTTACTTTAGATGGAAAAATCGCCACAAGTAGCTACCAGTCTAAATGGATTACAGGTCCAAGTTCACGAGGATTTGTTCATCAGCTTCGGAAAGGTTATGACGCAATTTTGGTTGGTGCAAATACTGTTTTGTATGATGATCCTAATTTAGGTCTACATGGTCTGTCGGGGAGAGAGCCTCTTAGAATTATTTTGACTTCAAACAAGGATAAATTTCATGATCTCAAAGATTTGACAGTTTTCAGGGATTCAAATTATGTATTCGTAGATTCTATTCAGCATTTTGAAGAATATTGTAGTAATAATGCTATTTCTTCTGTGTTTGTTGAGGGTGGATCTGGTGTTATTACTTCGTTTATTAAGTCAGGACTTGTTAATGATCTATATATGTTCTATGGCCCAAAGATTATTGGATCTGAACATATCTCAGTTGTTTCAGAGCTTGGATTGCCTCGTTTAGATGATGCATATAACTTTAATATTGAGTCTGTAGTTAATTTTGGTGATAGTTTCATGGTTAAATTGAGCTCAAAATGATTTTGAATCTATATCGATCTATGATATAATTTACTGTTATGTAAATATATCAATGCAATCTAGATTACGTTCTCTGTTTACAAGATTTCTTAATATAAGCCCATCTGAGGGACCTCATGTGTTTGTTGCCTGGTTGGTTGGTTTATTTAATAGAGTTTCGTTTGGTCTTGGTTGGACTGTAATGATTGTATATTTCGTATCGAATTATGGGATATCTTCCTTGCCCTACCTTTTCTTCATTCATGCTGGGGGTACGATTATTGGGTCTTTTTTATTTAGTAGTGTAGTAAATCGATTTAAGAAGGAGCATTTATTGATTGGTATAGTTTTAGCCATGGCGATGGTGCTCGCTGGTGCCTCATTGCTTTTTTCTTATAATAGTTATGTTTATCTTGGTTTGGTTTTTTGGGCGCTGTCTATTTTGCATAGTCAGTTAAAGATTGTCCATTCATTATTTGTTGAAGAACTATTTACGCCGACACAGAGTAATAGGGTTTTTCCTATTGTTGAGTCATCTGAGACATTTGGGATAATTTTAGGTGGTTTGTTGGTTAGTTCAATGTCTCATGTGATGCCTTTAAATAAGTTTTTGTATGTTTGGATGTTAACAATCTTAATGATTGTTCCAGCTGTAATTGTTTATATGCAGCATTCGATAGCTATCCCTTTTGTAGATTTAGTGAAAGGAGCTAAAAGTGAATCTAGGTTTCAGAATGTAAAATCTGTTTTTCAGCTTAGTAAAAAAATGAAGTTTTTAAAGTCTATTGTCTTGATCGTATTTTTGCAGTGGGCATTCTTTAGTGTTCTTGAGTTTCAGTTTACAAAGGCTGTAGAGCAGTCTGTTAAACATACAGAGGAACATACATTGGTTTTAAGTGAACTTAATGAATTTGGTAAGGCTTCAGTAGTAATTGCGCAAGAAACTCATGCTGATCCTGTAGAACAGGTTAGCGACAAGCCTAGTGTTTATAAATCTACTTCATATGATCATGAAGAGTTTGAAGAAAAGTTCGCAAGTGATTTAGGTAATCTTCAAATGTTGTTTGGTGCAGTAACATTGTTGTTCCAGCTTTTCTTAGCATCAAGAATATTAAGTTATTTGGGGGTTGTAGGTAGTATGATGGTGTCGCCTGTGGTTCTGATTGCCAGTGTACTGTTTATGATGCTTCGATTTGGTTTTGGTTCTGCGATTGTTGCAAGGTTCAATCATGAAATTGCTCATGTTTTACATACTAATGCTTATCATTCTTCTTATTATGTTCTTTCTCATGAGATGAGAGCTAATGTTAAGGAGTTTTTAGAAGGTTTTGTAAGACCATTGGGTGCAATTGCAGGTACGCTTGGGTTGTTCCTCATTACTTCGTTTAGTACAGGTGAGTTGTCTACATTAATAATTAATATTGTTGCACTTGGAATTTTGTTTGTTTTGCTTGCTGCTGTCTTGAGTTTAAGAAGTAGGTATAAAGAGGTTCCTAGAACTAAGCTTAAAGAGTCTAATTCTTTGAATGAGCTAATAGATGCAATTTCGATAATTAGACAGAATGGCGACATTGATGATTTTGCATACATGATGGCGGTTCAGATTGAGCGTGATGATTTGCCGTTAGAAGTTGAGCAGCATTTAATCCGTACTTTTGGTGACTATGGTGATGTTGATTATCTTTCATATTTAATTGATCTTATATCAAAGAGAAGCGACCTTAAGCTTGAAATATTGAGAGCTATTAACAGTATATTTGCTAGACATCATGATGAAATTTCAGATAAACCTTTTACTTTGTTTGCGCTGAAAAACTTGTATGAAGGACTGCTTCAAGGGACAAATGATCCTTTACTGAAAGGTGAAGTAATTTCGTTTGTAATCATGTCAAACTATCATGAAGGTTTTGTAGATAAGATTGTTTCATTGCTTGATGAGGATTTAGATACAGAGACTCTGAAGGTATGTGGCAGTGTGTTAAAAAATCTTGATGATAAGCATTTGGTTAACTACGTGTCGCAGTTTTTAGATCATGAGGATCCTAAAGTGCGATCTGTCATTATTGATGTTGTTTGGTCACATACGTTTGATAAATCAACTGTTGTTGATTCTATTTCAAGTATGCTCAATTCTGATGATGAAAATGCAGTACTTGAAGCTTTGATATTGATAAGAAATTTAGATTTAGCTTTTGAATTTGAAAATCAATTTGTAGGCATTGAAGATAAGTTCGATGATGTGAAAATTGATTTCATGATTAAACTTCTTGGTTCAGATTTAGGTTTAGTAGATTATTTCTATGATTATCTTTATTTAGATATACAATATGCTGACTTACTTAAAGTTTATGATGTAGTATCTATGCTTAATGATAGTTATGTAAAGAAATTTTTCAGAAGAAGAGTTACATCAGAAATCCACGATATTTATATGCATTACAATCGTTATATTGACGATACTGATTCATTGTCAGGAGTACAGGCTGCTTTGCTTTCTAAACTAAGAGATCTTTATAGAATTATTGAAGCAGAGAGAGAATATTTTGCAGTGCAAGAAATTTTGCGTTCGAGATAAGCATCAGATATAATTTTGTACGCAATTTAATTTGCGTAAATGGCAAAGTTAGATCTTAATGTTATTGGTAAAAAGAGTGACGATCAGAAATTTGTAATTGTTGAGTTTAAGGGAGAAATGGATAAATCTAATATATCTGATATTAGAACTGTTCTGCTTGATTTCATTGAAAAGTTTAGTGATGAAGCTTTAATTTTTGATCTTACTTATTTTGATTTTATTAATTCTGAAGGAGTTGGATTGATGGTTTCTTTGTATTACAAAGTTAACAAGCTAGGTAAAAAGTTATTCATTATTAATCCGCAGCCACAGGTTAATGATGTTTTTGGCTTAATAGGACTTACTAATGTCGTTAAACCTTTGTCTTCAGTTGAAGAAGCTATTAGCCTTATAAATTAATATGTTTAGTTATTTAGCAAACAAGAATTTTGTAAGATTTATGTTGGTTAATCTGGCTATTTTTACAGGTTTATTTTTTGCTTTTTTCTTTAAATTAAAAAGTTTAATTCTTTTTCTTGTAATAATTTTTGCTTCTTTAGCGCTAGTTACATTTTATTATAGAAAAACTGTTTATTTACCCTTGAAGTTGATTTCACGGCAAGTTGCTGCAGTTATCGCAGGCAATAAGTATGAGAAGGTTAAAGTTCCAACTAAAGATGAGTTTGGTCTGATCGCACATTTTTTTAATGAGGTTACAGATAATTTAGAATCGATTTCTTTTGAGCTTAAAGAAGGTGAAAGAATGGCCTCAGAGTTAACTTTGGCAAGTGATATACAGGCTAGTGTTTTACCAGTTAGTATACCTGTTGTTCCTGGACTTGATACAGTTGCAAAAACACGACCTGCTGATGAAGTAGGTGGTGATAGTTTCTCGATAGTACAGAAGGGTAATGAATACTATATATATATAGGTGATGTTACTGGTCATGGAGCCCCGGCTGGTTTGATTATGATGATGGTAAGTACTTTATTCGATGTTATGTTGCCTTTAACAAAGAATACTAAAGATTTAGCTGTTTCAATTAATAAAGTACTTAAACCTAGAGTTAATTCCTCTATGTTTATGACAACAGCGTTTTTTAGGTGGGATACTCAGTCAAGAAAGCTTTTTTATACTGGAGCGGGTCATGAACATATTTTAATATATAGAGCTGCTGAAGGAGTATGTGAGGCTATTCCTACTGGTGGTATTGCATTGGCAATGGCTGAAGATATTTCTGAAATTGTTTCAGAGAAAGAATTGGTTCTTCACGAACAAGATATGATTGTAATGTATTCTGATGGAATTACAGAGGCTGTAAATTCTGCAGGAGAGTTGTATGGATTAGAGCGGCTTAAAACTGCTGTGAAGCAGTATGGGCACTTGGGCAACTCCCTTGGTTTATTTGAAGCATTATCTTTGGATGTTACTAGCTTTACTGGTGATACTGTTCAGAAAGATGATATGACATTAATTGTTATGAGATATTCAAATAATGATGTAGTATCAGAATCTGAAAATTTAGTAAGTACTAACTGGACTACAATTGAACCTAAAGCTTGAAGATTTTGATTTTGATTTAGATGCAAATTTAATTGCTGACTTTCCTGCTATTCCGAGAGATGCAAGTTCTTTGTTAGTTTTTTCTCATGAAACTATTTCTAAAACAAGCTTTAGTCATGTTTTTGATTATTTGCCATCAAAGACTGTTTTGATATTTAATAATACAAAAGTTTACAAGGCTAGGCTTACATTTGAGCAAGCTGGTAGAACACATGAAATATTTGTTTTAGGACTTAACGATGATCAAACCTTGAATTGTATGGTTAGACCAGGCAAGTATTTTAAAGTTGGTAGTAACTTTAAAGTATCTGATTGTGATTTTAGTGTTGTAGGCATAAATTCTGATGGTACCCGTAATATTGAGTATAATTCGAATGTTGATATTTATAGTTTCTTGGATTCACATGGGAGCGTTCCTTTGCCTCCATATATAAAGCAGGATGATCCAAATAAATTTGAAGAGTCGTATCAAACGGTCTATGCGCAAAATGTTGGAAGTGTGGCTGCTCCTACCGCGGGTCTTCATTTTACAGAAGAGTTGTTGGCTAGTTTGAAAGAGTCGGGTGTTATTTTTAAATATGTTAGTTTGAATGTTGGGCTAGGCACTTTTGCTCCGCTTAAAGATGATGAGGTATCTGGTAATAAGCTACATAAGGAATACTGTGTATTGGATCCAAAGACAGCAGCAGAGTTAAATAGTTTAAGATCTAAAGGATACAAGTTGGTTTCGGTTGGAACTACAAGTTTGAGAACTTTGCAGTCTGCATGGAACAGCAAAGAGTTTGTTCCTTTTGAAGACGAAACAGATATATTTATTTATCCACCTTATGATAATTGGTCTGTTGATGGTTTGATAACTAATTTTCATTTGCCAAAGAGCTCTTTATTCATACTTGTTTCTGCATTTATTGGTAGAGAAAATGCTCTAAAGGTTTATCAGTTTGCAATCGATAATCGTTTAAGGTTCTACAGTTTTGGTGATGCTTGTTTGTTTTGGCGTTAGTACCATTCAGGTAGAATAGTTGGTTTGTTGAGAGATTCGAGTTTGTTTATCATGTGCATTTGTTCTAGTGAAATTTTACCAATATATAGCTCTTCTAGTTTTCCGCCATCTTTTACATATTTTGATATTTCTGTTGCTCCTCTAAAGTAGATAGCTTGCTTATGAGACCCACCTTTTTTGGCTGTGTCTTCTATTCCTCGTTTAACTTTTAAGCAAAGAGTTTTTGCTTTGTTCGATGCGAATCCAATTTTCTTTAGAATGTGATAGCTTTCAGAGAATGAGTGATTACAAACTATATCTGATGCGATTATGTTCCCCGATGCAAAGTAGCTGTGTGGGTAAATATGCATTGCTAGCTCTTGGTTGTATATCGCTAATCCTTCTTGTGTTTGTAGGTAGTTTGCAGTTCCATCTTGGAAAATTCTATATGGTTGTCGTTTTCCATTTTCAGCAGTTAGGATGTGAGTTTCGATTTCATGTGCGATTAATTTTTTAATTCTATTTTCTGAGAATTTTGCACCTGCCTTTATGAATATTGCGTTACTTTTATTTACGCTTATATCCCCTACCATGTTTTGTTTTATTATTACTTTCCATGCGTTGAGGTTATATTTCTTAAGTGTTTCTTCAAAAATCTTGCTAGCTTTTTTTGTATTTAGTTTTTTTGATTTTGGAGCCTGATAATATTTGTAATTTTTACGCATGCTTTCTGCTAGTACTAGTTCATCTTTAGTAGGAGCTTTGTAAACGAGACTTGCTAAATCAGTAAAGTCATCAGCACCAATATGCTCGATCATTCTTATTTGATTTATAAGCTCTACACGTTTTAACTCGAATACTTTACCAAGATTAGAATCGTCAGTTTTAATGTTTTCTAGTACTTTTAGGAGTTCTATTACAAGTTCTTGGTTAGATCTGTATGTGAATTGTGGATTGTATTGTTGATCTTGGTCAAACTTTGCCATTTCTTCTTTGAGGTTTACTGGCGTTAATCTATGCAAAAGTTTTATGTTGCTTGCAACTTCGTGAATTTGATAGTCAACTTGCCCAAAGTCGATTTGGGGAACGTAGTAAAAATTAAATTTTTCGTTTTTTTCTTTTGATTTTGGAAGCTTAGATTCGCCCTTTGATGTAGATTTTTTATTAACATCAATTAGGAAATCGGTTACATCACGTTGTCCGATAATTAGGCCTGTGTTTTCAGGTGTTTTACCGAATCTAGCTACAGTTTGTAATCTTTTGCCTGCAAGATCGAACTTTATTTTTACTTCAGATTTAGGGTTTTTGAAAAGATCTTTTAACTCTCTGTTTATTACTGTTTGTTTTCTTGTTGGATCGATCTTGGCTTTTAGTACGAGTTTTTTGCCTTCGAGTATAAGTTCTGCAATCTCGCTAAGTCCAATTTTAGGTTTCGTTTCTTTAGAGGTAGAAGTTGATGTACCTTTGTTACCAAATACGTCTTTGGCTACAGCTACACCTTTCTCGGGACTCATTACTTTAATTTCACTAGCCTGTTCCAGTCTTTTTCTAAGCGGCGCTTTGTTGGCTACTTGAACTTTTAAGCCTGCTCTCGCATTTATTTCGAGAAGAATTGGCCCTGCGGTTTCATCAATGGCAATATCTACGGCTAAGTATCCGAGATTAGTGATCATTTGACACTTTGATGCAATTAAAAGCATTTCATCCCAATGTGGAATTTTAAAGTCAGGGCTGAATTTTCCTACATCAGGAATTTCTTTGATGATTTTGTTTTTCTTTGCGATGTATGTAGGTTTTCCTGTTGCTAAGTCTATTCCTACCCCAAGTGCTCCTTGAGCCATATTTGCTCTACCTTCTGACTCTCTTGTTGGTAGTCTTAACATTGCCATTACAGGAATTAAGTTGTAAACAATTATTCTTATGTCTGGTAAGCCTTTGTAAGTGTAAGGAGTTACCTCTGCGTCAGTTTCAATTCTTTGCTCAAAAAAAGCAGTATCCTGAATTCCGTTTATTGAGAAACGTCCGTCTAAAATATCATTAATATGGTTTTTCATGTCCTCTAATGGGAAGGTTCTCCCTCCTGCAGTTATGAAATCTGATCCTTTTCTTTCTTTAAAAACTAAAATGCCGTCACCTCCTGCTCCTCGATTTGGTTTTAGAACTATATTTCCTGGTAGACTTCCAAAATCGAAGTTGTTGAGTTCTTCATGATTTCTTATAACACCGAAGAGTTTAGGCACAGGAATACCACGTGCAGCAAGGTAATGTTTAGTTTTAAGTTTACTGTCAGCAAACCTTATTGCTTCTCTTTTGTTTAGTTTCTGTATGTATATAAGGTTTCTTGCGTTGATTCCAAGAAGTCCTCGATTCCAATTGAACATATTATTCTACGATATCTTTAAGTACATCTCTGAATTGTAAGTATTCTGTAAGTCTCAATCCTGTCCATCTTCCTAAATAAATATTTATAAGTATAAATAGAACTACTACTTCTGGAGTATTTAATACTAGATTTTGTAGGTAGCTCCATTGAATTTCGAAGAAGTATAAATCGATAGATCCTCCTGCTAAGAAGTACGCTACAAGAGATACGAAGAAGGTTTCAATCATCATAATTAGTGATGTAGATAAACCTTTCTCAGATCTTATTGAAACAAATTTTTCGGTCATGGTTCCCATTATAACTACAGGAAATATTGCTAATGAAATAAATTCTATATCAAATAGATTTAAATAAACTGTAACTGTTAGTAGAAGGAATATGATTATTGATACAGAGGTTATTATTAAGGCCATCTTAGGTATGTATAAGAGCTTTAATGGTTTAACTAGTTTATGAGCAATTGTACCCATTGCTACAATGAAGAATAATACTACCATCCCAAATTTTAGACCTAGAATAAGGAAAGTAAGTGTGATTATGGTTGGAGTATAAATACCTAAAGTTGTAATACCTATTACTTGTTTCATGAATGCGATAGCGGTTGCAATTATTGGGAGTAAAAGCACAAGTATAATTGCGTTGTCAGGAATTCCTTGTTCTGTAAGGAAGTCCAAGAAGAAAGAAAGTATATTAAATGGAGTGAGCCTGTTTTTTTGCTTGTTAATTATCTGATATTCGAATCCAGATTTATCTAGTCGATCTTTAAATGATTGAATATTTGGATCTTCAAAATATTGAAAGATTCCACTTTC
>JAUHYY010000089.1 GCA_030426295.1 bacterium | reverse complement strand
CTACATGAGAACTACAGATGTAACAGGTTCAATCGAACTTCCTGCTGGTGTAGAAATGGTTATGCCTGGTGACAACATTCAAATGACTGTTGAACTAGGGACTCCTATCGCTATGGACGAAGGTCTAAGATTTGCTATCCGTGAAGGTGGTAGAACAGTAGGTGCTGGAGTTGTAGCTAAGATCATTGAATAATACATTCAATTTCTAAAAAAACTTCAATTAAGACCGGTCATATGACCGGTCTTTTTGTATATAAGAATTTAATGAATTTACTTCAGCAATTGAAGCAAGGGTCCAAAGGATCATGCAATCGGGTGCCCTTTGGGCGATGTGACGCGAGCCTGTTGAATAAATTTTAATCATATTCTTTTGTTGCTTTCAGAAACCACTTCAACTAAAATCTCCTTCGATCCTATTATCCTATCTATGAAAAAAATTTTTGATACTGCTTTTATAACCCTCGTTCTGGTTGCATTATTCGTACTAACAACAAACATCTAAAAAAGGAGCCCTGTTGCTCCTTTTTATTTTGCACTATTATACAAACGATCTAACCAACTAAAATGAAACAAAACATTATAGTAGTCCTAATAACAGCCATCGTGACAATTGCAGGTACTTATGCGGTAACTAATAACCAAAATGATACCGTTTACCTTACCAGTGAAACCTCAACTCCTACAGACAACACAGAAGAAACTATTTCGAGAGAAGAAATAGCCGAAGATACAGATCCAACCGAAGTGCCAGACATTGAAGAAGACGTAGACCAAACTTTATCTACAAAAACAGATTTAGGTGTAAACGATAAAGATATAGAACTAATCAAATCCTACTACAAAAAAATTGGTAACAGAGACGAACTGCAAGAAGCTTACGATATGAAACTAGATCCATCAGTAAGCTACGAAACTTTCCAAACTTGGTACGCAGGTGCTCAATCAATCACTCCTTCTAAATTTATTAGAACTTCAGACAACAGATATGAATTCCAAGTTAGCTTCTTAGATATAGAAAACAGTTCCAACCAAAGATACTACGTAATAATGGATGTAATTGGCAACAAACTAAAAACTATATCATCTACTCAAATAACCAGTAAACAAATAGATGAACAAACAAAATACACGGACAACCTAACCGCTCAGATTGGATGGCAAAATGGAAGTATGTTTGTTGAGATCACTAAAAACGGCCGAACCACACAAATAGAAGGTACCGAAACCGCTACTGGAGTTGGTGTATTCCAAAACTTCTTCAACCCAAGATTCGTAGCTGACGGGCAATATCTAATGTACGACACTGGCGGTTGGGAATACTACGGTTATACAGTTTACGATGTACAAAGAAATAAAATCGTTTTCAGCGCTGGTGGTAGAAATGGAAACTTTACTAATGACAATCAATTCTTTTACGACTGTTCTGAATCAGGATTAGCCACAGGAGCTTCTCAAGTATTAGAAGTTCCATCATTCAAGTCTCTATACAGCGCAGACATGTATATTCACGAATGCTTATACTTCAACCAAGGATCAGGTGACTTCGCTTTCACATCAGTTGATTTCGAAACTAACGAAGAATTCCAAGTAACTAAAAACATTTACGAACTCTAAGTCTTGACTTTCAGCCAAATAAAAGTAAAATCAGCAGGCTTAATCGTTGCTTTTAACGCTTAAGTCTGCCTCTTAGGCAGAAACCTCGGACTTCAAAACTAGCGCCACCATGGCGCCAGAATCCATTTCCGAGGCAACTCGGAAGCTTTTCCGTATCATTACTTTTTATTTATAAATTATAATTTTTAAAACTATGGCTAAAGGTCAAAAAATTCGTATCAAGATCAAAGCTTTTGATCACAAAATCATTGATCAAGTTACTAGACTTATCATTCAAACTGCTCTAGATACAGGAGCAATCATTGCGGGTCCTATTCCCCTACCAACTAAAATCGAAAAGTTCACAGTTAACAAATCTACGTTCGTTAACAAAACTTCTCGTGAACAATTCGAGATCAGAACTCACAAAAGATTAATCGATATTAAAGAGATCACTCCTCAAACTATCGACTCTCTTACAAATCTAAATGTTCCTGCTGGTGTAGACATCGAAATTAAAATGATCGCTGACGTAGAGAAAGCAAAGAAATAAGCCATCTTTCAGAGCAAAAAATAAAGCCACCTACCCAAGGTGGCTTTTTATTATTCACTACTTATTATTATTCATGAAAAATCCCTAGATTTCTTCTTGACTTTGCTTACCCAAACCATTAAATTACCCGAGCTCCAGAGAGCAAATGTTAT
>JAUHYY010000027.1 GCA_030426295.1 bacterium | reverse complement strand
AAATATAGAGGTGGCAGCTTGGGAACTTTGATTGGTGATGCATTGTCATATTTTGTTGATGAAAGAGCTCGAAAAGAAAGAGCTGGTGAGGATGTTTATACTGTTGATCCGAATGAAATACTTATTGGGCTGTATGATCAACAATTGAGGTATGGTCGAACAAATTCAAGAACTGTAAAAATTATTGGTGATTACTTAGATTCAATTGCTGTTGTTGAACTTGATAACTAAGTTTTTAAACTCATCACCTTTTTCTTCGTAGTTTTTCCAAAGGCTATAGCTTGGTGATGCACACGAAAGTAGGCATATATTTCCGTGAGTTGTGTTTTCGTATGCAAATTGGACAGCTTCTTGCATTGAGTCTGTTTTGAGAATATTTAGTTTTTTTGTGTCTTGTATAATTCTGTCACCACTGTCTGGGAACAGTACAATGTTTTTAATGTTGCTGTCGTGTATTTCTTCTTCTAGTGAGCTGAAGTCGTAGCCTCGGTCTTGGCCTCCAAGCAGAATTGTTTCAGTGTTTGGCAGCGATTTAATTGCTTCTATTGTTGATTCTGGAGTAGTTGATATAGCATCATCATAAAATTTTATTCCTTTGAATTCTCCAATTAGTTCAAGTCTGTGTGGTAAGCCTTTGAACTCTCTTATTCCTTTTTGAATTGTTTTTTCATCAACGTTTAGCAATTCTGCAACTGCTACAGCGGCTTGAATGTTTCTTTCGTTGTGTTCGCCAAGAAGGTTTGATTCATATTTTGCTGATTTTGAATAATCAATATGTGTTGATCTTGGGTTCCATTCATTGTTTGCAGATACAAAGTAGTCTGATTCATTTTGGTATCTAACTATTTTTCTTTTAGCTTCGTAGTAAGTTTCTTTGTCGCCATGAAAGTCTAAATGCTCTGGGAAAAGATTAGTTAATACTGCGATATGAGGTGAGTACTTAGCATCATCTAGTTGGTAACTTGAAAGTTCTGTGATTATTAGTTCATCTGGTTTTATCAGGTCATATTCGCTAAGCATTGGGGTTCCGATGTTTCCGAGTATTCGAACTTTTTTACCTGCTTCTTTTAGTATGCTGTAGATCAGTGAAGTCGTAGTACTTTTACCTTTTGAGCCTGTGATTCCTATCATCTGTTTATTGTATTTTGATAGAAATAGGTTAGTGGCTGTTGTGTATGGAATTGTTACTTTAGACTTGTGTATTCCAGGTGTTTTGAAAGCAAAGTCATAGTTTATTTGATTTACTAGGTAGTTGTCGTCTAGTGATTTGTCACCAATTTTGATTTGGATATTAGGGAAATGATTTTGTAGGAATTTTTCTGTTTCTTTACCTTCTTTACCGTATCCAAGAATGTATGCGGTTTTCATTCCGGTTAAACAGAATGGAGTAGGGATAGTATGTGTTCGGCATGTTCTAAAAACTTGTTCGTCAATTGAGCATTGGTCTGCAAGCTCACGAATGATGAATGAATCTTTGAATTTTGTTTCTGCAAATTTAAGTGCTGTCTGGCATTCTGAGAAAGTTCCAACACAATCGAAAGGTTTCATGTTTCCAAGTCCGAGAATATCTTTGAAGTTTTGTAGTAAGTCTTCTCTATCAAATAGGTTTTCTTGGAATATCTCTTCTAGGTCTTTTGGTTCTAAATAGGCTGAAAGTAATGTGTATAAAAATACGCATTTTGCACAGTTGTTACACCATAGTTTGTTTGATCTTTCTTTGTTAACTTTGTATGCATTGTTACAGCTTGAGAAAGTTTCGAAGTACTGAGGATACTTAGTAAACATTTCGACTATTCGAATTTCGTAAAAAGGTCTGATTGATGAGAAGTAGGTAATACCTGTTCCGATAAAAGTGTTTGTGTACTGTTGGAACATTTCTTCGAATTCTTGAGATTTGCTCCATTGATGGTTGATAGTTAGACCTTCGTGTTCGTGGTTCCCAAAGTTACTAGAGTATTCATTTGATACTACAAAGTATGAGTAATCGTATAAGCAGCAAGTTGCTATACCAATGAATGCAAAGATTGCTGAGATTGGTATGTGTCCGTTATAGCTTTCTGGGTGTTCTTCAAAAATTTTTGAATCTAGTTTTCGGTGTACTTTAATTCCGTTTACTTTCATTACTTCAAGTACGTTTTCAGCGATAGGGTATGACCTTTCTGTTTCGATTATGAATCCGTCAAAATCATGACCATGCTCTTTGAATATCTCGCCTGTAACAATTGAATCTTTTCCGCCACCAATTCCAACTAAAGATCTATCTTTTTGATTTATATTAGTTGTTTTTGTTTCTTTTTCTTCGAAAGGGAACTTAGCAATTTTGTCTGGATGCAGGTTGTTTCTGAATAAAAATTCACCCAATCCTTTTAAGAAAACTGTATTCCAGAAGTCTGCTTGTCCTTTTGATATAGCTTTTGATAAGACAATTTCTGATGGAACATAAAGCTTGTAATAGCTTAAACCAAGAGCAATATGTAAGTTGTCGAGTACGTTTCTTAAGTATTCTTCTGAGTAATCTGTGAACTCCTCGAAAAACTCGATTGTTTCTGTGAAATCGAGCGATTCTTTTTCTTTGAAGTTGATTCGAAAGTTGAATGTGGCCTTTTTATCCTCTGTATTAAAGGAATAATCTAAGTACTCAAAGTTTGTTGCTTGAATGGCCATTTTTGTTTATTTAACGCCATTAAGTCTAGATTACTATTGAAATTACTGCAATATGAGTGTGTAATGAATCTATGAAACTATTATTTGCAGAAGACAAACCGAGCTATAGAGATTATGTACTTGAAATACTGGCTAAGTTCGATTTTGAAGTTTTTGTTGCTGAAGATGGTCAACAAGCTATGGATTTACTTAATGAGTATGATTTTGATGTAGTTTTCACTGACAATTACATGCCACACCATAAGGGAGTTGAAGTTGCTGAAAAGGCTAAAGAGCTGGGTATTAGTGAGATTTATATTAATACTTCAGCCCCTGACCATATTATTGATTGTGGCTTTAAAGTTTTTGATAAGTTGTATGAACCTGATTTGAGTAGATTTTTTAGTTCTTTTTCTTGACTTGAACTTTACTTGCTGTATACATATGAGTGTTGGTTTAAGTAAAGAATATGGAAATATTCCGTGATCAAGAATCGTTGTTAGTGGATAGTCCTTCTCAGGGGGGAGATTTATCAGTTGAAGTTGTAGATGGACGAACTTCTATTATTAGGATGGCCGTAGCAGGTATGGCTATTGGATTAGTTGCTGCTGCATGCAATGAGCAAAGAGTATACTTTGATGAATTAGGTTCTGGTGAAGAAGACACATTAAGCATCGATGATTTAGATGCAGGCGATGTAGATACAGGCCAAGATGTAGAAATTGATGCAGGCGATGTAGATACAGGCCAAGATGTAGAAATTGATGCAGGCGATGTAGAAATTGATGCAGGAGAACCTGAATCAATTTGTACGGTTCGATATGTTGGGGTGGGAGCTGATGGAATTCACAGAGTTGCTGATAATGTTGAGATGCTACATATTGATACTAACACTGATAGAGAAGGTACTTTAGATATTGATTTAAGTGTGCAACTTGGAGCTCCTTTCCCAAGAGCAAATACTATTTTAAGAATGACATCTTTTACCGATGCTATGACAGTTTCAATCCAAAATGAAGTCACTGGTGCAGTAACTGTATGTATGCCTCCTGTGTATGATGCTGAAGGTAGACATGATTTTGAGGATGGTGTTGATTACTCAACAGGTCTAGTTAGTTGTGAAGATATTTCGATGGTAAGGGGTTTGAATGAATTAACCGTTTTGATGTCACTTAATTATGGTGCCGAAGCTGGTTTGAGTGATTCGCATGTTAGTTTTGTTATTGAAAACGAAGAAGTTTCATTTGTAGATAGAGATGGATCTTCGTTTTGTGATGCGCTTGATACTGAAGATGCCGTTATTGCTACTTTTCCTCGATGGATTGATGGTGGTGGGATGATTGAAATGCAAGGATTTGATCCGTCAGCGATTAGTAGAATCCCTCTTTCAAGTGATGGAGCTGTTGGTAATTTGGTTGGTAACTATAGTTATGAGGTATTTGGAGATATGATTGGTATTTATTATATAGAAGGTCATGTTGAAGGTAGAGTAGTTGATCATCCTTTGAATATTACTGACTATGTAGAAGGTGTGTACACCAATGGTTTTGTGAATGGATATCTTAACGAAGAAGGTGTATTTAGATTAGATGAAGATAATGAGCTTTTCCCATATTCTGTTCATATGCCTGGGTCGGGAATATCACAATACTATCTTGCTTTTGAGCCAGGATCGAAACAAGAAGGACAAGAATATAGGCTTTGTGTAGATAGAATTAATGCCTATAGCCATAGTTCTAGCTTTGCTGTCGAAGGTGAACACTGTACGCCATGGGTTCCAGTTGAAGACACAAGCTGGAGTTTCCCTGGCTTCCCTAAATAGATTATAGATATCCTCCAACTTGTAGGTCCCATAGCTTTTTGTATAAGCTATTTGTTTTGTCGACTAGGTCTGCGTGAGTTCCTTGCTCTATGATTTGGCCATCTTTGAGTACTAGAATTCGATCAGTTTTCATTATTGTAGATAGCCTGTGTGCAATGATGATTGCAGTTTTATTTTTGATTAGATTTTCTAGTGCATCTTGAATCAATGTTTCTGATTCTGAGTCTAGGCTTGAAGTGGCTTCATCTAGAATTAGGATTTTTGCGTTTGAGAGTATTGCTCTAGCGATTGCCACTCTTTGACGTTGACCCCCAGATAGTTTTACTCCACGTTCACCAACGTATGTGTTGTATCTATCTTGAAAGTTTTGAATGAACTCGTGACAATGTGCCATTTTTGCTGCAGCAATTACTTCTTTGTCGGTTGCATCTGCACGGCCATATCGTATGTTTTCCATTAGAGTTCTATGGAACAGTATTGGGTCTTGAGGTACTAATGTTACTTGTTCGTGTAGACTATCTTGAGTGAACTTAGCTATGTTTTGTCCATCAATTAGGATTTCGCCATTTGTAACATCGAACATTCTTAGTAGAAGTTTGATTATTGTGGATTTCCCACCACCTGATGGTCCTATAAGTGCGATTTTTTCGCTGGCTTTTATAGTTAGATCTAAATCTTTAATTACTGTTTCATCGTTTTGATAAGCGAAATCAACTTTTTGGAATTCAATTTTTCCGGAGTGGATTTTGATTTTCTTTTTAGTGTGATCTTTTACTTCGTGTTCTTGCATTAGAATTTCTGTCATTTCTTCGGCGTCAGCTAGGTTTCTGAATATGTCTCTAATCATTCGACCGAAGTCCCATAGTTGATGGAAAAGTTCGAACATGTAAATCATTATTAGTACAAAGTCCCCGATAGAAATGATGTCGTTTTCCCATAATTTAATTGAGATGTAGAGAACTATTATCTCAATTGTAACCATCAATACTGCTTGTCCTAGTTCGATGTGAGATGAAATTACCCATGATCTGCGAGTTTTCTTCTGCCAATCTGTTGTTACTTTTTTGAACCATTTAACTTCGTCTTTTAATCGAGCAAATAATTTTACGTTTGTTGCGTTAGTTATTGCATCAGCTAATCGACCTGTAATAATTGTTCCGGCGTTACTTTCTTCTACGTCGAATTTCATTTTGTAGATTGCAACTTTGTAGTTAAGGCCTAAGAAGAGTGCGGTCCAAATAAAGATGGATAGACCGAGTATTGGCTCAATGTAAGTAAATACACCTATGATTGCTATTGTTCGAGTAACCAGATGTAGGATTTCCCAAGTAATTTTGTCTGCGATTGTTTCGAATGCTCGAGTCATTTTGTTGAATTTCTTTACGAGCGAACCTGTGAAATTGTCTGAGAAGAAGTTATATGAGTGCAGTTGCATGTATCTGAAGCAATCGTCATAGATGTCTTTCATTACTTTTGGCTGAAAGTAGTCGTTCATGTATCCACCAATTCTACGACCACCTACATTAACTACTTCGATAACTAAAAGAATCCATACAAATTGAATTAAAGAGTTAATTGCTAGGGTTTTGTCTTCTGCGTTGGTAGCAATGTCTATAAACCTGCTAAAGATTATTGGCCAAATTAAACCAGCAACAACACCAATGAAAATTGAGAAATGCATAAGAATCGCGACTTTTTTGTATTTTTTCGCTTTTTCAAAGTAGTATTTTAATGTGAATTTTGTTGTTGTTTTCATGGCTTTATATTTACTTTTAATTGTTTTTTCCATCTTTGGATTGTTGATGGGCTAAGTTCTAAATATTGGGCTGTTTTACGAATGCTTATACCATTTTTTAGAAGTTCTATCGCTCGTTTTATTTTTAGTTTGTTGTTTCTCATTAAGTAATGTTTTTGGTGTATGTGGGCTACCCAGGTTTTGTTACATGCTTTGCATCTGTATCTGAGCAGTTTTCTACTATGAATAGTTATATTAGCTTTATTCTGTAGTTTGTAATGATTACAGTTTTTGTTTATGCAGTATTGTTGTTGAATATTCATAGTTTTAAGTTAGAACGCGAAAAAGACTCCCATCTGGTACATCCGGGAGAAATATATAATGCGCGTTGGTGCAGCGTGTTATTCCTCCACAGAGTGTGGTTTGTTTACGGCCTTAGGGCTGTATTTTGTAAACTCTCTATTTATCATAATAATTTGTTAAGTGTTGGCATAGTAGGTGATTGCTTTACACGTGTCAATAATGTTGTAGTCATATATTGTGGTAACTTCTCTGTACAAAACCGCTTATCTTAGCTAAATTGAATAAGATCTAAGTACAGAAAATGTCTTACAAAGAACAAATTGCTGCGAATCTCCTTGAAAAGGGGGCAGTGCGAATTTCTGTTGAACCACCATTTACCTGGACGTCTGGAATTAAATCTCCAATTTACTGCGATAACAGACAAATGATTTCTCACTTTGAAGAAAGAGATATTATTTTAAGAGGATTTGAAGATCGTTTGAATGAGCTTGGTTGGGAATTCGATGTAGTTGGAGGAACAGCTACTGCTGCGATTCCTTGGGCTGCTTTCTTAGCTGAAAGAATGCATAAGCCAATGATTTATATTAGGCCTGAACCAAAAGGTCATGGAGCAGGTAAGCAAGTTGAGGGTGATCCAGAATTTTTAAAAGGGAAAAAGGTACTGATTCTTGAAGATCTGTTTTCAACAGGTGGAAGTTCAATTAAATCTGCTCAAGCTGTTGAGAAAGAAATGGATTCTGAAATTGTTGGAATAATGAGTATTTTCACATACGGATTTGAAACTTGTAAGAAGAATTTTGAAGAGTCAGGTTACAAATATGACTCACTTAGTGATTTTGAAACTTTACTAACAGTAGGAGTTGAGAAAGGGATGTTCACAGAAGAAGATAAACAAATTGTTATGCCTTTTGCGGCTGATCCAAAGACTTGGTTTGATAACTTATAAAATTATGACTAATCATTTTGCAGATAAATTAACAGCAGCTATTAAAGAAAAGAATTCTGTTGTTTGCGTAGGGCTTGATCCACGTATAGATCAGATTCCGGCACACATTGTAACTAAGGCTAAAGAAAATTATGGAATGTCATTTGAGTCTGCTGCTGAAGCAATAATTGAATTCAATAAAGCAATCATAGATGCAATTGCTGATCTTGTTCCAGTTGTGAAACCTCAAATAGCATTTTATGAATTATTTGGTGAGCACGGAATGCGAGCTTTTAAAGAAACCTGTAAGTATGCTCAAGATAAAGGACTCCTGGTTCTCGCTGACATTAAGAGATCTGATATTGGTTCTACTGCTAAAGCATATGCACAGGCGTACCTTGGTGAAACTGAATTCTTTGGAACAAGTGAGTCTGTAATGAATATTGATGCGGTAACTTTGAATCCATTTATGGGTTACGATTCTGTTGATCCATTTATGGTTGAGTGTAGAAAACATGGAAAAGGAATTTTTGTTCTTGTTAAGACTTCAAATGCTTCGAGTGGTGATTTTCAAGATAGAAAAATTGATGAATCAGGTTTGAGTATTTCTGATCTGGCTGCAAGTTTTGTAGAGTCTTGGGCTTTTGATGAAGTAGGAGAGTCAGGGTACAGTTTTGTAGGATCAGTAGTTGGTGCTACATACCCTAGAGACTTAGGAAGACTAAGAGAACTAATGCCAAGTTCTTACATTTTGGTGCCAGGTTATGGTGCACAAGGAGGGACTGCTGAGGATGTAAAAGCTGCTTTTGATGAGAATGGACTTGGGGCATTAATTAATTCTTCTAGAGGAATAATCTTTGCGTATGAGACTGAAGGTGATGCAGAAAATTATGCTGATGCTGCAAGGCAAGCGGTTATTGCTATGAATGAAGATTTGAATGGGGTGAGGCAGGTTTAATTCTCAGCCCACATCATTTCAAAGATTGCTTTTTGTGTTTCTGCTAGATCTTTGTTCCATATTTCTAGTGCTGCTATTTCAGCTTCACCATAAGAAATCATAAATATTTTTTCTTCAGTGATAATTGTGTCTGAAGAGAATTTGTTTTGTTTACTTAATATTTTCATCTCATGATTAGTCGTTTTGTATTTGTTCAGGTATTCATGAGCTGCTTCAGTTTCTGTTAGAAATTCTTTTGCTGTCCCTTTATTTTTAGCTATTTCTTTAGGTATTTCATTGAAAAAGTATGGCATGTGTTTTTTTATCTTTTCAGCATTTTGGTAGGCATAGAATTTGTTTTCTTCTAATACATTTCTGTACATTTGTTCTACAGCCTTTGCACCTTCATAAAACTTTACTTTAGGTGTAATGCTTAGTTTGTTTTCAATTTCTAGCAGTTGGGGTATTTGGAGTTCTATTGCTTCTAGGTCAGTTTCAAGTTTTCTTTGTTTTTGTTCAATAAGGGTTGGAATATCTTTGACAGTAATGCATTTTACGTATTTTATTCCACTTCTTTGAAATTCTTCGATTAGGCCAATTTTAGTTAATCTTTCAATTATTAAGTACATAGAAGAGCGGGGAGTATTCATTTGTTTAGCTATCGTGCTTACTGGTTGAGCTCCTAGTTCAAGAAGTTTTAGAAATGTTTCTTGTTCTTTATTATTTAGACTAAATATGGATTGTAGATTTTGCATTAGTGCTGTCATAAAGTGGCGACAGGCTTATTATACCTTTGTATAAAGCTAGAAAGCAAGTTTCTGTCTGTAGAGTCGCGGTTTGTTGACGTATCGTATTTGACGAATTATAATTCTGTCTTATTATATATAAATTATACTTATGAATTTAGTAAGAAAATTTACAGAGCGTATTCCTGGAACAGAGGCACATGTTGATGCAAGAATTAATAAAGTCTTTGATGATACAAATTTTGATCCAGAGGCTTTAACTACACACGAGGCTGTAGTATTAGAGGAGTCTGTTGAAGAAAAATATAAGCCATCGTTAGTTGCAAGTGAGAGAACTAGATATTTAGGGGCTGTTATTGGGGCAATTGCTCCATATGAGTTTCTACTTATTGGCGCTGTTACTTTAGCTGCATCTGCTTTTTCTACTACTGGTGCTTGGTATAGTATCACTTTAAAAGAGATGAAAGAGAAGTTTGAGGGAATGGGTCTTAGTTTGACTGAAAAGCTATTGAAGGCTGATATGATTGCTAATTCTTTGTCTATGTATGCTGGTGTTGGTTTTGCTTATAGAGAAATGGTTGGGTCAGCTGTTCAAGATATGGTTAATGATCCAAATGCAGTTAATGCTATTAGAGCTGCGGTTTCTTTAGTAGGTGCAGGAGCAGTTCATGGTGCACTCGAAACTATTCTTAAAAATAAAGAAGAAGCTTCAGTGCAATTTGACTTTAATGATGCGACTTTGGCAGGTATGACAGAAGCTCAGCAAAAGTTCTTTGCCCAGGCTGTAAGCGATATACAAAAAGAGTTAGATGGGCTTGATGCACAGAAGCCTGGAGTAAACTTCAATCGTGCGTTATTAAGAAGTGTTAATGCTCTTATTGATATGGTTGAAACTATAGATGTAGAAGGTATATACCGTTATAAATTTGCTGCGTTAGATGAGTCTTCTAATGAATTGGCTTCTGATTATAATGACGAGCCTAAGAAGTTTATAGCGTTCTTAGCTAGTACATTAATGGAAGTAGTAAACATGCTTGATTTTGACGAAGAGCAAGTCGAACAGTTTAAGAAACAGTTAGGTTCACTTACTAAAGAAAATGGAGGTGATCAGAGTGTATATAACTTGGCTTCTGCTGTTGTTGCAGACGTTCTACCTCAAATTACAGGGCTTGTACAAGATAGAGGTGAAAAGGCGATAGTCGGTCAAGAAGTTGCAGGTAAAGTTGATGAAGCTACATCTTAGATTAGTTTCGATAATTCAACCCATTCATCAATACTTAAAGTCTCAGCTCTTCGGTTGAGATCTATTTCAGTCATTGTTTGATCAATTTTAAATGGCTTTAAGTTGTTTGATAATTTTTTTCGTGGTGATGAGAATCCGATCTTAATTGTTTTGAAAAATTTATTAAGATTTTCTATAGAAACTTTAGGTTTTTTGAAGATATTTATCTTTAAAATACTAGAATCTACTTTTGGAGCAGGGTAGAAACAGTCAGCCTTAACGTGAGCTATTATTTCGGGCTTTCCGAAGACTTTTATATTCAGTGAGAGTACTGAGTCTCTTTTCTCGTTTACGATCTTCTCAGCGACTTCTCGTTGCATCAAAAGTACTACTGTTTTAGGTGTGGCAGAATTTTGAATAAATTGATCTTTTATGAAGTGATTTAGTATTGGTGAGGTAATGTAGTAAGGAATATTTGCTACAAGTTTGAAATTTTTTGGAAGTTCTGATGGGTCAAACTTAAGTGCATCGATATAGTTAACATTATATGGTTCGAGTATTTTTTTAAGCTTGGTATCAAGTTCTAGTGAAAGAACATTTTCGGTGTGTTTATTTAATTCTTTGGTCAGTGTTCCAAGACCTGGTCCGATTTCTAGAACGAAATCATCTTTAGTTAATTCTGCTGCGCCTACAATTTGTTCGAGTGCAGTTTCTGAGATTAAGAAATTTTGCCCGAGAGATTTTTTTGCTGCAAGGCCGTGCTTTTTGAGTAGTGCGAGTGTTTCTTCTTTTAAGTTCATCAGTCTATTCTTATTAGTTTGATTTGAGATGTGTGTCCGCTAATTATTTTGACGTTCTTTGTTTTGTATTCTTTCTGTAGAAGTTCTATAACAACTTCATTGGCTTTTCCTCTTTCTGGTGGAGCTTTCACTGAGATCTTGATTGTTCCATCGTCTAGAGTGCCAGTGATTTCGTTTTTGCTAGCTTTAGGTTTTACTTTTACTCTGATGTAGTTTGGATCTGTCATTTTGTATTTTCTTGTTTCCAATCTTCTATGTTTTTGTGGTGCCCAGACCTAAGCACTTCTGGCACTTCTAGTTCTTCAAATACTTCTGGTTTCGTGTAAACAGGATGTTGTTTCTTGCCGTCTAAGTAATCAGAGAATGAATCTGTTTGATGTGATTGTTCGTCGCCCAATACGCCAGGTATTAGTCTTGCGATAGAGTCGATCATTATTAAGGCAGGGAG
>JAUHYY010000088.1 GCA_030426295.1 bacterium | reverse complement strand
ATTTGGATGTTCACCAACGCCAAGAATATTAAATGCTAAGAACTTAACATTTTGTTTAAAGGTGTCATTCATAAAATACAAAAACACTCCTGCACTAATGATAAGCGTAATAATAAATACAGCAAAAATCCTACGCTTTTGTATAGGTGAAACTGAAGCAAAGTTTACTTTCGTAGGCTCATTAGCTTTATTAGCAAGTACAAGCAGCTTAACAAGTTCTGACTTTTTCTGAGATGGAGAAGCTTCAATACCTTCTTTAGCAAGTAATGAAATCAATTTTAGCTTAGTAAATTTAGCCAGTTCAGATTGTGTATATTTGTGCATATAACTTACAATTTTTGACTAATCAAAAATACCATAAAACAGCTATAAAAAAAGCATACTGTCAAGAAGATAAAGCTATTCAACTATGTCTCTAGATTCATCAACTTCAACTTCTTTTGGTCTTAATGAAAACTTACCATCAACTTTTACTAATTCATGGGCATTAACATCAATTATTCTATTTAATGCACTTCTAGAATTTGTTAAAGCAACATGAACAGTAGGTTTTTGGTATCCTAGTTCATCTGCTATTTCTTGACTTGTAAGAGGTTTATTCGCTTTTAATAAAACTAGTAGAATAGCAACACTCAAACCCTCTTTTTTTATATCAACACCATTTAAAAATGCAGGAAGTTGTTCACCAATTGTGCTCCCAAAATCAACATCCTTTGATCTTTTGCCCATAACAGACTTTACAAATCGACCTCCGACTTCATTAGGTTCAAACTCCATTCTGCATTTATCACAAGCCCTAGTCACTCTTCCAAGAACTGTCCCACAAATTTCTGCCAAAGCACATTGCTTAAGCTCATACAGGTCATTTCTACTACCTTTTTCTGCTGTTTCTGGACCACTTTCGTATAAACTTCTATCGATCTCACCTACACCATCTGAATCATCATTCGGACCCTCAAGATTTCCTCTTCTAATTAGTTTAAGCATTACTTTATGTAGTTCAATCCTATATCTTTTCGCTCCTAGACCTGGATTACTCTTTGAAATAGCCATCACATGGCAAATACCAGGTTTATCTCTGTCGGAAGCGGGAATTTCTGTATAAATTGGAGATGATTTCGGGATCCTAACTAAATAACAGCCTGTTATACCGGCAATTGCCGACTTTGCAGTTGATAGTGCAGAATCTCTTAATCTACTATCCACAGTAGCCTCGTATATAGCTATACCAGGAGGAATACCATAACTCTCCCTGAATTCAGCATCAGTTAATTGTTTTTCTCTGGTTCCTAGAATTGATAAAGCCATACTTATAAAGTTAATAAGGCTTGATCGTAACTATTTGCATCGAATATGTCAACTAGTACAAAATTTCTCCTGGAGAATACTTATCAAGATTCTTTTTCCCAATACGTTTTATCATTTCATCTATAATATCTTTATATTTCACCTTGATCTGAGTTCCTTTTTCCATTTCTCTAATAATTGCAATGCCTTCACGTACTTCAGTAAGACCCATTAATATCATATGAGGTACTCCAAATTTCTCTGCCATAGCAATTTGATCTTTCATACTTCCTTTACCAATTGCACCAATTGCTTTAACACCTTCTTCATGAAGATTCGCGAGTAGGGGAAGACACTTCTTCTTAGCTTCTTTACCAAGTTGAGCTACAAATACATGTAAGTCATCTTTAGAAGGAACCTTGGCTTTTTTGATTTTCATTTGCATAACCATTCTTTCAAGTCCGGCTACATAGTTAACAGCTGGAGCTGGTTCACCACCAAGCCTTTCAATTAGTTCGTCATATCGACCTCCACCACCAACAGATCGGCTTCTACCTCTATCAGCTTCCCAGAATTCAAATACTGTTTCCCTGTAGTAAGGTAGTTTTCTAAATAATCTTAGGTTTACTTCATATTTAACTCCAAGTTCGTTCAAGTATTCTTTTAAATCTTCATGGTATTCTTTACTTTCAGCAGACCAGTATTGATCAATTGTAGGTGCCATTTCGCAAAGGATCTGAACATCCTCATCTTCAACAGAAAACAGTTTAATTGGATTAGTCTCAATCAAATCTTTATATTCTGGCGGTACACCTCTTTCTTTACCAATAAAGAAGTCCTTCAAATCTTGGGTGTATTTCTCCATAGATTCTTTATCACCCATACTATTAATCTGAAGACTTACTCTATCATCAATTCCAAGATCTTTATTAATAAGATCAGCAACATAGATTACTTGAGCATCTAATGCAGCATCATTTTCACCAATCACTTCAAGTCCAAACTGATGAAAATGTCTGTATCTCCCAGGACCAGTACCAGT
>JAUHYY010000026.1 GCA_030426295.1 bacterium | reverse complement strand
AACTAAATAATTATCTACAAGTGCGCCTTTTGCTTGACCATTCTCAACAACAGAAGTAAGCATCGCAACTAAAGTATCAGCAGTCTTCTTAGACACAACTCTTCTTACAATAACTGGATCAATTTCTTCAATTGTACCGTCGCTATGAACTAACTGTTTAACTAAGTTTGGCTGAAGCAAAACTCCATCATTAGCTAGTGCAGCAAAAGCAGTGATCATTTGCAAAGGTGTAACAGAAATACCTTGACCAAAACCATGTGTCACAAGCTCAGAATCAGCCCAAGTAGTAAAGGATTCAATTTTACCAGTCTTCTCACCTTCGAGCTGAACATCAGTTCTTAAACCAAATCCAAATTTCTTAATATACGAATACATTAAATTACGACCAAGTTTCTGAGTAATCCATGCAATACCAATATTATTAGAAGTCTCAAGAACCTGCGTCATAGTAATGATTCCATAATGTTTACTCAAAGCGTTATCAATCCAAAACTCATCAACTTTTATTGGACCTGTATCATTAACCGTATCATTTGGTGTAATATTTCCATCATCAATCGCAGCAGCCATAGTAATTGCCTTAAATACAGAACCAGGCTCATAAATATCTTGGACTAATCTGTTTCTGTAAACAGCTGCTCCTACTTCGTTTTTGAATTTTTCATAATAAGTTTCACCCGATTTTTCAGATTTAACTGGCAGAATTCTAAGTCGCTTATCAAGCTTATCATCAACAATCAAATAGTGCTCATCACCACTTGCATAATTAAATGTGATGATTTCATTTTGACGAGACTCTAACTCTGGATTAGCTGTTCCCTCTTGTAGCTCTTCTTCATCTTTATAAAGGTCTTCTAAGAAAACTTCTTCAGTATCAAGAGCAGTCCAAAACTCATTTGGATCATAAGTTGGATAATGCGCCATCGCCAAGATGTTTCCGGTATCTGGCTCCATAACAATCACCTGACCACCATCAGCATCAGTTTCTTTAACTTTTTCTTCAAGCAGCCTTTCAACCTCCATCTGAACCGATCTTTCAATAGTTAAATAAACATCACTTCCATCTTCTGCTGGTTTAATAACAGTATCATTACCAACAGTAATTTGCTTACCAAGTCCATCAAGCTTTGTCTTAAACAAACCTGGTCGCCCTTTGAGCAAATCGTCATAAGATTCTTCTACACCATATCGACCACCTTGACTATCCACAAATCCAAGAACCTGAGAAGCAAGTCTCTTCTCTGGATAAAACCTATAAGACTTCTGCTCAAAACCTATACCTCGATAAGCCTCTTTATCATTCTTAACAAGTTCACGAATTTTCTCTGAATTATCAGGCTCAATCTTTCGCGCAAGAACAGTATATCTATTCTGCCCTTCAAAAAGTTTTTCAAGTCTCTCAGGTTCAATTTCTAAAATCGCTGTTAACTTACCAGCATACTCTTTTGTATCAGTAATTTGCGGCGGGAAAGCAACTATTTGCTTATCTTGTACTTCAATACCTGGCAACCTTAAAGCTTTTACCTTAGACCTAATCGAGTCATCTGGATCAGTATACAAAATAATTTGCTGTCTTACTTTTTGGCTAATTTTACCAAGCACTTCATTTCTAAACTCTAGCTTTAACTCTTCTAAACTCTTTGGTTTCAAAATATCGTTAACCTCTTCTTCAGTTAAATCTGCTGGTAAAGTTTTACGCTGTTCTTTAAGCCTATTTTCTTCAGCACGTTGAGCAATCTTCGCATCAAACAAGAGCGGATACAAATTATCTGCAACAAAAAGCGGATCTTCAATTAAGAAAGGATCAGCAAACACAGTATCAAGAGTAGTATTCGTTGCAACCCTAAAATCACCTGAAGAATGATAATCCTGAAGATAAATTTCACCTCTCCTTGAATCTAATTCAGTGTACCCTTGATGATCAGCAAGCGCTTTCTGTAGGTAAAAATTATGTTTAACAACCTGCAGATAAAAAAGCTTAATTCCAATTACCGAAAAGAACGCGATAAAGAAAATTAATAAGAAACTCAATCTTCTGGAATATTGTTCTGTTTGGACCATATAAACTCGATCTATTAGGTACTCTATTCTATTATAAATCAGCGGTTTATCAATTAGCTAGCATTGACAGGAAATTAATACGAGATATTGATACGAGATGTAAATACTGTCGTTCAACCCGTGGCTTGTATCTTGTATCCCCTATCTGTATCCTATATCCCGTATCCTGTATTTACTCACATGCATAAACTAACCAAACTCGATAACGGACTTAGAATCCTAACCAAAAAACTAGAAGGAACTCAATCAGTAACAGTTCTTGTTTTAGTAGGAGCTGGGTCTAGATACGAAACAAAAGAAATGAACGGAATCTCTCACTTCTTAGAACACATGTTCTTCAAAGGAGCAAAAAAATACAAAAACACGAAAGAAGTTTCAGAAGCAATTGATTCAGTAGGTGGAGACTTCAACGCATTCACCGGTAAAGAATATGCTGGATACTACGTAAAAGTTGCTGCAGAAAAAATAAACGTAGCAATGGACGTACTTTCAGACATGCTAATCCATGCTCGATTCGACACAGAAGAAATCAATAAAGAAAGAGGTGTAATTCTAGAAGAGCTAAACATGTACCAAGATACTCCAATGTATCAAATTGGATGGAACTTCGAACAACAAGTATTCGGAAACCAACCAATTGGATGGGACCAAATCGGAACAAAGGAACTTATCAACACAGTAACTCAAGAACAGTTCCAAGAGTATCAAGAGTCACTCTACACTCCAGACAACACAGTGATCTCAATCGTTGGTAACATCGACCACGACAAAGCAGTAGAAATGACTAAGGAATACTTCCAACTAATCACTGACTCAAAAAAACTTGAATTCAAACCATTCGAAGAAGGCCTATCTGAAGAACACTTAATGGTTACAACAAAGAAAACAGAACAAGCCCATCTCGTAATGGGATTCAAAGGTCTACCATACAGACACAAAGATGAATGGACTCAAAAACTTCTAGCTACAGTTCTAGGTGGAAACATGAGTTCAAGAATGTTCCTAAATGTTCGTGAAGCTCAAGGGCTCTGCTACTACGTTAGAACATCTACTGACTCATTCACAGATGTCGGCCTAATCTCAACTCGAGCAGGTGTAGACGTTACAAGAATCCAAGATGCTATCGACGCAATCGCTCGTGAATACAAGAACATCAAAGGTGAACTTATAGATGAGAAAGAACTAACAAAAGCAAAAGAATACTTAAAAGGTAAAATAGTATTAAGACTCGAAGACTCGGAAGAATACGCTCACATGCTTGGTAGACAAGAACTTCTTCATAACAATATCGACGATCCAAATGACATAATCCAAAAAATCGAATCAGTGACACCTGAAGATATTCAAGCTTTAACTGAGCAGTTATTCACAAAAGAAAACCTTTACTTAAACGTGATTGGACCGTATAAAGTAGATGATCTGAAACTCAGTTTCGAGTAATCAAACTAAAAACAATTATCCATTATCTATTAACTATCAAATATGGAATTCTCAGGAATCAAAGAAAAAACATTAGTACTTATCAAGCCAGACGCTATTCAAAGAGGTCTAGTTGGTGAAATCCTTAGCAGATTTGAAAAGAAAGGACTTAAACTAGTTGGAATGAAAATGATGAGCCTTGATGACGCAATCTTAAGAGAACACTACGCTCACATTGCAGACAAACCATTCTTCCCTGGTGTAAGCAACTTCATGCAAAGCTCTCCAGTAGTAGCTATGTGTCTTGAAGGTCTTGAAGTAGTAAACGCTGTAAGACTTATTACAGGTATTACAAAATCAAGAGATGCTGAAGCAGGATCAATCAGAGGTGACTTCGCAATGAGTGTTGCATGTAATGTAATTCATGCTTCTGACTCACTAGAAAGTGCTCAAGCAGAAGTATCTAGATTCTTCGCCAAAGATGAATTATTCGACTACATGAAGAGCGAATATGAATTCGTTTACGTACAAGACGAACGTGAAGCTTAATTTTCACCCGACACCTTACGCGCATTACAAAGGAATAACAGGTTCAAAACCTTCAGTTATTCTCGAATATAAAAACGGGCTCCTCTCTTTACTCCATGCTGAGCAAAGTTTTGAGCTAGCACTAAAACCAAACCAAGCGCTAGAGTTCGTATCAAACTTCATAAACACTCTAGAAAAACCAGAATTCGATGTACCGCCACCAAAATCTCATTTCCAATATGGATTAATGGGATTTTTCTCTTTTGAGTTTGGACTCAAATTATTAAACCTAGAAGTAAAACAAGAAAATCCAAACTGCCCAGACTTCTACCTAATCCTACCAACTGAATTCAACATAAACGACAAAAACTACAAAGTAATAAACGAAAAAGCACTTGCTGACACTCCAAACCCATCACTGCTTAATCAAAAACTCACCGACAAACTAAAATCGAACCTAACTAAAAAACAGTACGAAAAAAAATTACAAAAAGTTCGTGAACATCTAGAAAAAGGTGAAACATATCAAGTAAACCTAGCTCAAGAATTCACTACGTCATCGAAAAAACTAACACAAGACATCTACAACGAGCTTCACCAAAACAACCCATCCCCTCATGATGGCCTTCTTCATACAGCCAATTTTTCAGTTATCTCAAATTCACCTGAATGTCTTTATGTAAAAACTCAAAACCAAATCTCAACTTTCCCAATCAAAGGAACGCTAAAAAAATCAGAAGATCCACAAATCCTACTCGACTCTAAAAAAGACCAAGCAGAACTAGAAATGATAGTCGACTTAGAAAGAAACGACCTCGGTAAAATCGCAATCCCAGGATCAGTAAAAGTAAGCAAACACCGATACATAGAAAGCTACACAAACGTACATCACACAATCTCACAAATCGATGCAGAACTACCAAAAAATACTAGTTTCAAAGAAGTATTCGAAGCTCTATTCCCTGGCGGATCAGTAACCGGCTGCCCAAAAATCAGAACAAGCCAAATCATACACAACCTAGAACCAACTCCACGTGGATGCTATTGCGGTTCACTTGGATACATAGACATAAACGGCAACAGCCAATTCAATATTTTAATCAGAACAATCTGGATGGAAGGCGAAAAAGTAAGCTTTCACTCTGGTGGGGGAATTACAATTCAATCAGACCCACTCAGCGAATACGATGAAACCTTAATCAAAGCTGAAAACCTAAAAAAAGCTCTATAGCTTGCATGAATCACTCACATAACGCTACCATTGATCCTTCTAAAGAAATCCATGGTAGATGACTATACATGAAGTAATGGACAGCATCCCAAGATACAATCCTGGAGCGTCTATCATAATGCCATCTTGGGCAGACATAACTATCAGAGCATACCCAAACCAGCAATACATTGTAGAAACAAACGAATCAGATTCAAAAACCTCAATACAAATTGCTATTAATAGAAGACAGCTTAAAAAAATCCTACAAGAAATTCTTGATGAATATAATCCAGACTCTCAACTAAATAGATTTGACTCTCACCAAACGTGATACTCTATGCTCCAAGCAAGTATCTAATTATTAAACATGAACTATTCAGTCAAAGAACTTGCAGAACTAGCAGGTGTAAGCGTCAGAACACTTCATCACTACGATGAAATCGGGCTACTAAATCCCTCAGAAAGAACTGAGTCAAACTACAGACTTTACACAGAAAAAGAGCTACTCAGGCTCCAGCAAATACTATTTTTCAAAGAGCTTGAATTCTCACTCGAAGATATCAAGCAAATTATTGATGATCCAAATTTCAATACTGTAGATCAACTCAAAAAACACAAAGAACTACTCATAGAAAAAGCAAATAACTACAAAGTCCTACTCAAAACTATAGATAAAACAATCCTCAAACTTACAAAAAACAAACAACTAACAGACAAAGACTTATACCAAGGATTCCAACCAGAGAAAGCAAAAGAATATCGAGCAGAAGCTATAGAAAGATGGGGCGACAAAGTAATTGAATCAGAAAATAAACTAAAAAAACTCACTAAACCTCAACTCGATGCAATAAAACTAGAAGCACAAACAATAACTCAAAACATAGCCAACCTGATGCACTTACCTGCTGAGTCAGAAGAGGTACAAAACGAGATACAAAAACATTACAACCATCTCAAAAACTTCTACGAACCAAACCTAGAAATTTACAGAGGACTTTCAAACCTATACATTGAAGATGAACGCTTCAAAGAATTCTACGAAAAGGTAAAACCTGGACTCGCCGAATTCATAAGCAAAGCAATGCAAATCTTTTGTGATAACAACTCTAAATGAGCAAACATCTTCCAATTTACGAAGCAATCTTAGTAAGAAACAACCACGCATGGAACCTAGACGCGCATCTTGAACGACTAGAATCTTCAGCAAAACAAGTTGGCGCAAAAATCCCACCAAATCTGAAAGAGCAAATACTAGAAGTGATAAAAAACAATAACCTCTCAAGTGAATCATATATTCGAGTCGACATAGAAGACAACGAAGCAAAAATCAAACAAGTCCCATACACTAGGCCAAAATCACCAGGCAGAGTCATAACTTTTGATGGAACCAGACCAAACCCGACAGCAAAAATATCAAACTTAATTACCAGTAACCTAGCCCGCCAAAAAGCAAAAGACTTAAACGCTGACGACGCATTACTAGTCGACAAAGATAATTTCGTTTTAGAAGGAGCAACATCAAACATATTCATTCTCTACAAAAACGAGTTAATTACTTCAACTCAAGGCGCATTGAAAGGCACAACTCAAAAAGTAATTTTAGACCTAGCAAAAAAGCTCAACATAAACACTAAAATCAGAAAAATTCGATTAATCGAAATTCTTGCAGCCGACGAAATGTTCATAACAAGTGCATTAAAACTGATCTTACCAATAACTAAAGTTGACGAAACAGTAATAGGAAGTGGTAAGATAGGGCTCGTCACACAACAACTCAGTGGCGAACTAAACAAACTTGTAGATGAAAACTGATTTATCACACGTACAGTTAATGGGAATCCTTAACCTAACACCTGACTCTTTTTCAGATGGCGGCAATCTTAAAAATGAAGCCGATATAACCATAAGAGCCTCTGAAATGATTAAAGCAGGTGCATCAATTTTAGACATAGGAGGCGAATCAACCGGACCAGGTTCAACAGACGTAACAGCAGAAGAAGAACTCGACAGAGTAATCCCAGCACTAAAAGCAGTAATGACAGTAGCTAAAACTACAAACACATTAATTTCAATTGATACTTGGAAATCAGAAGTAGCAGAACTCTGTCTTCAAATGGGAGCAGACATGATTAATGACATCACAGGCCTTCGAGGAGACCAAAAAATGGCTGAAACCGTAGCAAAACATAACGCAAAAGTTGTAATCATGTACTCAAAAGACCAAACCGCAAGAACAACCAAAGAAGCACTTGATTACGACGACGTAATGGAAACCATAAAAGACTTCTTCGACGAAAGAATCCAATTCACGAAAGAAGCAGGTATTCCCTACGACAACATAATACTCGACCCAGGAATGGGAGCATTTGTAAGCAGCAATCCAAAGTACTCATTCGAAATTCTCGAAAGACTAGAAGAACTCGACATCTACGACTTACCAATACTGATCGGAACTTCACGCAAATCCATGCACCCTCAACCTCTCGAAGACCGACTCATCCCAAGCATATCAACAGCACTACTAGGAGCATTCAATGGCGCTGACATATTAAGAGTCCACGACGTCAAAGAGCATCAACTAGCCATAAAGACCTTCCAAAATCTATAATAATGAACTAAGATTATTATCTTTAAAATAGAATTATGCTTACAGTAACAAAAGAGTTCACATTCGACGCAGCACACTACCTAACAAAGTATTACGGTAAGTGTGAAAACCTGCACGGACACACATATAAACTCCACGTTACTCTTTCAGGAGAAATGCAAGAAAACGGACTCCTAATCGACTTCATAATTCTCAAACGAATAGTAAAAAAACACATACTCGATTTTCTCGACCACAAAAATCTTAACGATACTTTCGAAAATCCAAGCTCAGAACACATAGCAAAATGGATCTGGAACAAACTAGAAAACATCGAAGACCTTCTAAAGCAAGAACTAGAAGATCCAAACTTAGATCAAGAAATCAAACAATACCTCTCAGAAGATGGTGATCTCGACAAGTCAGAATCAGGAAAAATCCAACTCCACGAAATCAAACTTTGGGAAACACCAACTTCATTCGTAACCATAAACAATGACTAGGGTTTACCTCTCACTCGGATCAAACATCGGCCAAAGAGAGCAACACCTAGCCAAAGCAATAAACGCACTCGAAGAAAAAACAAAAGTTACAAACAAATCTCAAATCTACGAATCAGAACCATGGGGTGAAACCGACCAACAGTGGTTCTTAAACTTATGCTTAGAAATCGAAACTGATCTCCCTCCAGAAAAACTCTACGAATTAATCGAAGAAATCGAAACAACCCTAAAAAAAGAAAAAACAACCAAATACGGACCAAGAACAATCGACATCGACATCCTCTTTTATGATGAATTAATTTTAAATAATGAGCCATTGTCTATTAACCATTATCCACTAACCATACCCCATCCAAGACTCACCGAACGCCAATTCGTTTTATTACCATTAAAAGAAATCGCTCCAAGTCTAGTCCACCCGATAGACAAAAAAACAATTACCGAGTTACAATCAGAATGTAGTGATACTTCAATTGTTAGGTTATGGACTCAAAACAACTCAGAGAACTAACAAACAAACTTAAGATTCAAACTCTTAAGCAAATTTCGAAAGAAGGAAAAGGGTCAAGCGGCAGCTGCCTTTCCTGCTTAGAGATTTTAATTTATCTATACTTCAAAGAAGGATTCCTTAAACAAGATCCCAAAAACTTTCGAAGTGCTGAATCTGACTACTTCATATTATCAAAAATAACAGCTACAAAAGCACTCTACGAAATCCTCAAAGAAAAGGGATTCATAGATTCAACAGAAGACCTGCCATACAAACTCTCAAAAGACGTTAACGGTGTACACTTCTCACTAAACGAAGAAGGACTAGGACTCCCATTGGCTGCAGGCATAGCAATGGGGCTAAAAGTAAAGAAACGAAACAATAAAGTAATATGCTTAATCGAAGACTCAGAAATCCTAAATGGAACAACCTACGAGGCGGCTCACTTAACAGGTAAAAACAAACTCGATAATTTGCTATTAATCGTCGACAACAACTACACACCTGGCGATGCAAAACTAACACCCGGTAGCGTTGACGAGAAACTCCGAGCATGTGGATTCCGAACTCTTACAATAATGAACGGCCACAGCTTCGAAGAAATCGATCAAGCAATTACCAAAGCCCTAACCTTCGACGATTCACCAAAAGCAATCATATTCAAAACTATCAAAGGCAAAGGAGTAAAATTCATGGAAAACAAATCCAACTACTACTACTCCCCTTTGTCAGAACAAGAACTAACCATGGCAATAAATGAGATACAAAATTAGAAACATACTTACAATAATTGCTCTAGCACTCTTAGTAGCTTTCCCTTTCACAACGAGCATATTCAAAATACCCACAGTTGAAATCAACAACACAAAATACAAAGTAGCTCTCGCTAAAACTCAAGCTGAACATTCCAGAGGACTTCAAAACATCGAATCAATGCCTACAAACGAAGGGATGTACTTCATATTCGAAGAACCAAAAGAACAATCATTCTGGATGGCTGAAACATTAATCCCACTCGACATAATCTTCATCAACGAAAATCTTAAAATCACAAATATAGAAACAGCGATACCATGCGAAGAACAAAATTCTTTCAACTGCCCACGCTATAAAAGCACATCACCAGCTAAATACGTACTTGAACTAAATGCTGGCGAAGCAGAAGAAAATAACTTCAAACCTGGCGACAAAGTAACTACCCGTTTATATGAATAAATCTCTAAGAGAAAATTTCGAACAATCATTAATTGAAATAACTCTAAAACACAGAAACATTCGAGTAATTACTTTGAGTAAAAAACTAAACCCAAGACTCGAAAAAATCAAAGACCAAACCGTATATCTGGGTAACGCATACCGAGCAACTATTGGTATATGCGCAGGTCAATTTATTACAGGTCTAAGCCCGATTATTTACTCACCCGACACTAATATCATTCCGCATGCTTTCTCTGAAATACAGGAGCTTATTTGCCGTCCAAAACTAAATATAAAAATAATAGGACCAGCCAACCTCGAAGACCAAAAAGTTGCCCACCAACTAGAAAATCTTAGAATAGTTTCTCCTTCAATACTTAGCGATCACAATCAAGTTCAACAAATACTAACTAAAGATTTAGGACCAACTTACATTCGCCTAAATACTAATCAGTAAATAGAGGCAGAACAGATGGCACCGATTCAAAAATAATATTCACAACCTTCCACTGACTTGGAAGTTCTTCTTCTTGATTCCGAACATCAATCATATACTTAGATGTCTCGACATCAATTCCTCCAATCTCATCTTGCCAGCAATATTCTGCAGCTTTTGCAGCAGAGTTTCTAAATACTCGATCATCTTCATCAAAGAATTTATCAGCTGGATACCAACCCACAGATGAAATACCTGCTGATGAAATACCAGATGGATAATCACTATCAGTTAAAGGACTTGTTCTAATAAAATCTCTCTCTGCACTCGGTCCACACATTCTTACATAACTTAACTCAACTTCAGGCGTTTCTGAATCTCCATCATGATCATATGAAACAGATTTTATCTCATGTCTTAACGGAGACTTTCTCCAGAAATTTATATCAAACTTCTTAGCCTCATCCACACTTTCTGCAATTGAGTTATCACCAAGTTTTGGTGGTCTTTCAAGCGCACCACCTACAGTATTCTCAGAAACTATACTTCCTGCAATTGTTAACTGCGAATACATTTCGTTAGCATTTGTATATAAACGCTCCGGAACTCCATTCACAGCTACTGCAGCATGAGCTTCATCTTGCACTACGAACGCTGATCCATCTGCATAAATATGTCCTCTTAAGTCATTAACCTCAGTTGTAATATAAACATTACCACCATTGTTTCCGGACTTCAGAACAACCAAACCAAACGCTTGCGAAGGATCCAAATCTCCAGAAGAATCATTAAAGTAAATATCCTGATCAATAACAACATTAGCACCACTTACAACCAATGTTCGATTTGGTGCAGCAGCTAATTCTGGAACATCAGATATTCTAAGTAGCTTACCAACATGATCACCATCAAATTCAATTACATAAATCTCTTCTTCATCACTAACTCTACATCTATCAAATCTAATTGCATCAATATACAACTCTGTTGACTTAGTACCATTTAACAAACAGGTAGTATCAGGTCTTTTATTTCTAGTAAACTCATTTACTGATTTCAAAATTGCCTCTCTTTGTACAAGCCTCGATGAACCACCACGACCACTTCCTCTTGCAGAAACATCAGACTTGATTTGCTCGAAAGCTCCAGACTGAACATTCCCCGAAACATTAGCAGCGGCAACACTTAAGTTAGTATTCTCAATCAACGGACCAGGCTTAGTGACAACAAGCAGACCACCTCTAATTGGATCAATCAAAGGTGTTGTATATGAGATGTTTGTCGAAATATTTACTCCACTAATTACATCATCAATATTCAAGCTTTCTCCTATATCGCCTAGCTGAACTATTAATGAAAGAAGAATGTTATCAAATCCCTTTAAGAAAGTATCAGTAAAATTATCAACATATAAAGTAGTTGGATCAGCTGCATCAATAAACGCTACTAAGAAAGAAGTATCTTCAATAACTCTAGTAATATCGTAATTAAATACTGAAGTGAACTCTTTTTTAATTGGTTCTGCAGCAACAGTACCACCTATAGTTAAACCTCCTATAAATAACTCTCCACACAGAGCTATTTGATCATTAACACCTATCTCAAGCTCAAGTCCTTCATTTCTGCTAGCTACTTTTTCACAACTTGCCAAGTTAACAGCATCACCAGATCTATTTTGGAACAGCTCAAGATCATAAGGAGGATCAAACTCAAGGAATGTCTCAACCGGCAGAGGCACAGTATAAGTAGTAGTACCAGAATTAACTTCTAAATTAACACTAGTAATCGCAAGTTGATTCCCCTCAGCAGGAACATAAGTCTTCGGATAATAAAGCGAACTATTTAATCTGATTCCACCTGTAGCTAAATCTTTTTCAAAACTACTCTTATCAATATCAAATCTCATGTAGCCATATTTATC
>JAUHYY010000025.1 GCA_030426295.1 bacterium | reverse complement strand
TCTGGGAATTTGTTCATGCTTTTAGATAAGCTTTCACCTCGCTCTACGTCGTATTTAACTGTATTTAAAATTCTTTTGAATTTTTGATTTTTTGTTTTATTCGAAAGAATATGAAGTGACTGAATTGTTGTTAATCCAGAATTGAGAAGCACTGAGAATAAGTGAAAGAAGAACGCTTTCTCTTTAAGTGTTACTTTTTGTCTTTCAACTAGATAGTTTTCAAGCTTACCTGAAAATCCTGGTCGAATTGTTTCGTTAATACCATATATAAAGTCGTCATTTGGATTCTTTCGACTCTTATTGGTCTCGTTTAGTTTGTTTCTAAGTTTGTCGTTCATTTTAGCTGAAGTAACTTTCTATGTTTAAAGTGAAGTTAACTCTTGTTCCTGCTTCTGAACTTGAGCTGTTTGTACTTATGTTTCTGATAATGAATCCTCTTGAATCGTTTTCAATATCAAAAAGTAAGCTTTCGAAGTTTGCTTGGTTTGTGTTACCAGAAATTGAAATCTGAGCAGTTTGGATTCCGCTTAGTGAATCACCAATTGTTTTGTTGAATGTGATGTTGTTGATACGAACCACATTGTCTTCGGCGATTGAAGTAAGTTTTTTAAGTAGGAAATCTTGGTCAAATCCTTGAGGGATAGTTTGATCTAGTAGCTCAAGATCTGTCTCTGTGATTTCTACTTTTCGTTCTTCAGATTTTCTGTCGATAGATTTAGAAATCTGAGTTTCTAATTGAGTAAGTTCTGTTTTTAGTTCTTTAACCTGTTTTCTTGCTGGATTCATGAAGTAAGTAAATACAACAACTAGAATCAGAGCTAGAATGAGTGTTCTATAATTTTTATTCATTTTCAGCAGGGTTAGAATCTTGTGTTCTTGTTCTAACTAAATCAAGAAGGTTTTGAACTTCAGATTCGTCAGGACTAGTGTTTTGACTAGTTGGTTTGTCGTTTAAGTCGATTAAGTTCTGGTCAATTTCGTCTTTTTGGTAATTAACTCTTACTGTATAACTTAAGAATTCTTCACCTTGTTCGTTTACTGTGCTGTTAACAGCTGGAATAAACATGTCTGTAAAGAAAGGTTTGTCTTTGAATCTAGCAATAAGAGTAGCCGTATCAAGATAAGGATCTATCGATGCTCTCGTTGTTTTTGCACTAAAGCTGATGTTTCCTTCGCTACTACCTGTGAAGTTGTTTAGTTCTATTTTGCCGTTATCTGGAATAGTTTCATCGAATTTAACGTAAACGTTTGTCCAAAAAATTTGTTCAGACTTCTTTTCTTCTATAAAGATTTTTTTACTTTGAAGGCTCACTTCTTGGTTATCTTCTGGTAAGTCATTGCTTGTTTGTGCTTCGATTATTTCTTGAGTAGAAGCAATATCTCTTTTTAGTTCAGCCTTTTTAAACTGAAGAAATCCCCCGTAAATAAGAGATGCAAGTATTAAAACTACTAGTACAACACTTAGTATTCCACCAGAATTATTTCTGTGAATTTGTGGTGTTTTTTCGTTTTGTTCGAGATTTTCCATAATCACTTAATAAATTTATCTAATTAGTATATCATGAATTGCCTTTTATTTAAAGCATTAAGTTCAACAAATGAGAAAGAACTTTATTCATAAAAATGAAGAGTTTGAATGTGAGAATTGTGGTCATTTGAATCCACTTGGTTCGCAAATAAGAAATCACTGCTCTGAGTGTCTTTTTTCGAAGCATTTAGATAAGGATGTGCCAGGTGATAGAGCGTCAGAATGCGGTGGGTTAATGCGTCCAAATTCAATTACTTACAGCGGTTCTAAAGGATTTATGATAAATTTTATTTGCCTTAGATGTAGTCATGAATATGTAAATAAAGTATTAGAAGGTGATAACCAAGAATTAGTATCTAAAATTTCAAGTTATGGACATCAGTCTTAAAGACAGATTTATTGATATTATCTCTGAGTACACAGATGCTGATGATAAGTTGGTCCTAGCTGTGTCTGGAGGAGTGGATTCGGTTGTTTTACTCGATTTATTTGTAGCTGCTGGTTATAAAAATTTAGTAGTGGCTCATTTAGATCATGGATTGAGAGATTCATCTGTGAGTGATGCTGAGTTTGTTGAGAAGTTAGCTTCGAGTTATGGTTTAGAGTTTCGAGGTACAAAGATTACTGTAAGTAAAGAGGGTAGTGTTGAAGCGAATGCTAGAAAAGTTAGATATGAGTTTTTGGCTGATGTAAAAGATGAATTTGATGCAAAGTATATTGTTACTGCTCATCATAAGAATGATCAGGCAGAAACTATTATGATGAATCTTTGTAGAGGTTCTTTTATTAAGGGGATGGCAGGAATGAATGTTGTTTGTGAGCGTAAGAATGTGTTTAGACCTTTATTGAGTTTTGAAAAGAATTTACTGATTGAGTATGCATCTGAAAATGGAATTGAATTTGTTCAAGACGAGTCAAATTTTGTTAGTGATTATGACCGAAATTTTGTGCGTAATGATGTTTTTCCGCTCCTTGAAGAAAGGTTTTCTTCTGCTCAAGAAAGAATTGCTGATACAGCTTGCTTGTATAAAGAACTTGTAGATTATTGTAGTGAGCAAGTTGATGAATGGATAACTGCAAATGCTATCTCTCTAGAGTGGGGTAATAAACTCATGAAATCTGATTTTGATGAACTTGCTAACTTTATTAAGTACTTTGTGTTAACTAAGCTTATTGGTTCACAGTTTTCTCAGGCTGATTTTCAAGAAGTCTTAAAGCTAATAAGTGAATCATCTTCAGGAAGTCATCGAGCTGTAGATGATATGTATGTATATGTATCGACAGACCATTTCTTGATTACTGAATTCTCTCAAGAGGCTTTAAGTGGTTTGTATTTTGGTGAGCAGATAAAGAACATCGAGCTTGGTAAGCATAGAAGTATTAGAACTTTTAAAGATGGTGATCGATTTGATGGTAAGAAGCTTAAGGAGTATTTTATGACGAATAATGTGCCTTGGTATCTTCGTTTAGGTGTGCCTTTGGCTATAGATGAAGAAGATAATATTATAGAAGTTTTTGACTAGCCGGATTGCCCGAATAAGCTTTTAAAAAGGCTTTTAGTCGTGTAAATTGAAATCCAAGTAAAATTTATAATAATATATGGCGAAAAAAAGAAAAAAGAAGCAAAGTAAATTTTCGAATTTTATATCGATATTGTTTATTGCTCTTTTGATCAGTGGAATTTTTGTTTTTTATGGTGAAGGTAGTTTAACAACAGTTGATCAAGTGACTTTGTCTGATTTTGAACAACATGTTAACGAAGAGATAATTAAAGACGATAAGATAACAATTTCTGGAGATAAGATTTCTTATGAGCTCGAGGATGGCCGAAAGGTTTTCACTTATAAAGAGGCAGGATCAACTTTAAATGACTTTTTGAGTGCTAAACAAAGAAATGACTTAGATGTAAATGTTCAGCCAGATAATAATTTTATGGGTGATTTACTCGTGTCTGTGATTCCGGTTCTGTTTATTGTGCTATTTTTCTTGTTTATGTTTAGATCAGCTCAAAGCAGTAATAACCAAGCTTTTTCATTCGGTAAAAGTACTGCCAAGATGCATGACAAAACTAAAGAGAAAACTACTTTTGATGATGTTGCTGGTGGTGAAGAATCTAAAGAAGAACTAGTTGAAGTAGTGGACTTTCTTAAATATCCAGCAAAGTATTCAAAGATGGGAGCAAAGATTCCAAGAGGGATTTTGTTAGTAGGGCCTCCGGGTACAGGTAAAACTTTGCTTGCTCGAGCTGTTGCCGGTGAAGCTGATGTTCCATTCTTCTCGATTTCTGGTTCTGAATTTGTAGAGATGTTTGTGGGTGTTGGTGCAAGTAGAGTTCGTGATCTATTTAAAAAAGCTAAAAGAAATGGGCCATGTATTATCTTTATTGATGAAATTGATGCGGTAGGTCGACAAAGAGGTACAGGAATGGGTGGTGGACACGATGAGCGTGAACAAACATTGAATCAGATCCTTACTGAGATGGATGGTTTTGAAAAAGGTGACAATGTAATAGTAATGGCTGCTACAAATAGACCTGATGTACTTGATCCTGCGCTTTTGAGACCTGGTCGTTTTGATCGAAGAGTTATTGTAGATAAACCAGATATTGCTGATAGAGCTTCTATTCTTGATGTACATGTTAAGAACAAGCCGCTTGCTGATGGTGTTGACCTTAAGAAGATTGCACGACAAACACCTGGATTTACAGGTGCTGACCTTGAGAACTTATTAAATGAATCTGCAATTCTAGCTGCACGACAAAATAAAAAGAAAATTACTCAGAAGCATATTGAGATGTCAGTAGAGAAGGTTGCGCTTGGTCCTGAGAAAAAATCTAGAATCTTGTCTGATAAAGAAAAGAAAATCACTGCTTATCATGAAGTAGGTCATGCTTTAGTTGGTCATATGCTTCCACAGTGTGATCCAGTACATAAAGTTTCGATTATTTCACGTGGTCAAGCTCTTGGGGTTACTTGGTATCTTCCAGAAGAGGATGTTCATTTGTATTCGAAAGAAAAATTTGAGAATGAGTTATGCTCATTACTTGGTGGTTACGTTGCTGAAGAAGTATTCTTTGGTCAAGTGACTACTGGTGCTTCTAGTGATCTTCAACGAGCTAGTAACATGGCAAGGCAAATGGTGACTCAATACGGAATGAGTGATCTTGGTCCAGTTGCGTTTGGTGAAAAAGATCATGAAGTATTTATTGGTCGTGATCTTGCGCATAAGAGAAATTACTCTGAAGCAACGGCTGCTGCTATTGATGAGAGAGTTCAGGAGTTTATTGATAAAGCTTATAAACAAACTAAGAAACTTATCACTGATAATAAAGCTAAGATGAAAGAGATTTCAGAAGACTTGCTTAAGAAAGAGAACATTGATCGTGAAGAGTTTTTGGCTTATTTTAAGACTAAGAAAACTAAGAAGAAAGCTAATAGTAAATAGCGAATGGCTAATTGCCGTTGCTAATAACACTTAATTTTTATGAAAACTAAAGTTACAAAACAAGGTGATGATGAAGCTCGAAATGATTTAGTTTCTCTAGAAGAAATTGATTCAGAAGAGTTTGGTAGACACATTCATGATGAAGAAGGTCAACTAACACTAGATGTGTATCAGACTGATACTCATTTGGTTGTTATTGCCCCAGTGGCTGGTGTCGAGCCTGACGAGATAGATATTACTGTAAGTGAAAAAGAGGTTCTAACTATTCGAGGAACTCGGCAAGTAGCTAAAGAAGTTATGGAAGACAATTATTTATGTCGTGAATGCTTCTGGGGTGCTTTTTCAAGATCTATTGTATTGCCTGAAGGACTTGATGTTGATGAAGTTGCAGCTACTTTTAAGAGAGGTATTTTGAAGATTGAGATTCCAAAGCTTAAAAAAGAAAAAACTAAGAAGGTAGAAATTAAGAAAAACTAATGAGCGAATTTAAGAAAGTAAAAACTGCAATTTTCCCGGTTGCTGGTTATGGTACAAGATTTTTGCCAGCTACTAAGTCTCAGCCAAAAGAGATGCTTCCTATTGTTGATAAGCCAGTAATACATTACTTGGTTGAAGAGGCAGTTGAAGCAGGAATCGAGAAGATAATTATTATTACAGGTCGAGGTAAGCGTGCTATTGAAGATTATTTTGATACATCTTTTGAGCTTGAGCACAATTTAGTTGAGAGAGGGAAAGACCATCTCTTAAAGCAGGTTATTGATATCCCAAATCTCGCACAGTTTATATATATACGTCAGCCAATCCCAAAAGGGGACGGTGATGCTATTTTGCAAGCGGCAGGGGTTCTTAATAATGAGCCTGTAGCCGTGATGTTTGGTGATGATTTAGTTGTTAATGAAAAGTCAGCTTTGACTCAGTTGATGGAACTATATGAAGAGACTGGCTCATCTGTAATTGGTTTGAAGGAAGTATCTGACGAGCAGTTGCATAACTATGGTGTAGTTGGTGGTGATGTTGAAGATGATAGAGTGAATATTAAAGAGTTTGTTGAAAAGCCTCAGTCAAAAGAAGATGCGCCATCAAATTTGTCGGTAATTGGTAAATATATTGTTACGCCTGATATTCTTGGCGAACTTATGGCTTTTGTTGAGTATCATGATGGTAATGGAGAAGTTAGACTTGCTGACGGATTTAAGTCTGCAATCTCAAACAATATAAATGTGCTTGGTAAGGTTATTGAAGGTAAGCACTATGATACTGGTAATAAACTTGGTTGGCTTCAAGCAAATATTGATTTTGCTTTAGATAGAGATGATCTAGGTGAAGACTTGAAAAGATTTTTAAATTCAAAATAATTTTTATATATGAAAAAAATAATATTACTATTGTCGGTTTTGGTACTAGTAGGAGGTTGTCAGTTTAATGTAAATGGAACTGTTGATTTTGATGATCTTGAGCCAAGTAATCCTGATGTTATTGAGGATTCTGTAAAAGAAGGATGGTCTGTTTATAGAAATGAAGTGTTGGGTATAGAGTTTGAATATAAGGATGAATGGGGGACTCCAGAGGTTAGTCCTTATAAATATTTGACTCGTCTTAAAGATGTTCAAGAAGAGTATGGCTCTCAGCAGTACAATTATTTTAAAGATCAGGTAGAAATTCGATTCACTAATTATAATAGTAATTATAAGTTACCTAAATTGCATTTTTATAATGATCAGCATAAAGGAGATGATTATCCTAATGGATTAGTGATGGGGGAAGGTTATGTTGATAATTTTGATGAAGTGGTGGAGTCAGGTGATATTTGTGAATATAGATTCTCTTATGACAATGAAGGATTTACTGCTACACAGGTTTATGATGAATGTACTAGTTATGATTATACTTCGATCATTTATTACACTGAAAGTTCGAGACTTGCTGGTTATTACAATTATAATTTCAGTTTGTATTCTTACGAGCCATTAGTGAATGGGTTTTATGAAAACTTATTAATTGAACAGCCTGTTGCTGTAAGACAGTTGCGAAGTAATTCATATACTCAGCCTGATGAGGCTGTTTCTGCTGTTATAGAGCAAGCTCGTGAATATGAGAAGGAGTTTGATGTTGTTTATGATGAAGTTAAAAGTGATTTTGAATATCTATTAAGTAGTATCGAACTTATTGAAAGTAGTGGGATCATCAATCCTGAAATAAAGAGAGGCCAAGCTTCAAATAAAGATCATCAATTGATATACGATTATTATTACAACATTGCTATTGGTGACTTAGGTAGTGCATATGATCTTAATGAAGGATCTGAAACATTGGCTCAGTTTAGAGAGTGGTACAAGGATACTTACAATGCTGAGGTTTATGGACTTAATCAGTTACAGAATGGTAACTATGAATTTAGAGTTAATCTTTATGAGCATAATAAGCGTCCTGATGAATATAGAGTTGTTAAGTCAGTAATTGATGGAAAACTTAAGTCAGTTTCTTCTGTACAAGTTCTAAGTGAAGTTAAGTACAACGATGATCTTTCGGCTATGGCTATCAAAGAGGGAAGTAATATTAAAGTTCTAGTATATAAAGATGGTAAAGAGATTTTAGTTGAGTCGGTTGAGACTATGACTGGTGATCATCTTACTGAAGGATTTATTAGGGCTAGAGAAGTTTCTGAGTTCTCTGAGGATGGAAACTATCTAGAGGTTATTGAGTACGGATGGGAATGGTCTTCTACTTATCTATATAATGTTGTGACTGAAGAAAAGCTAGACGTTAACTTTGAGTTTCCAGAGTTTACTGCTGATTCTAAATATATCTATGATTGTTCTGTTGGTGACATCGGTTCAGCTGCTGGATTTAAAATTGTTAAGCTTGGTAATCCTGATGAAGTTTTAGTAGATATGACATACGAAGACTTACCTGAAGGATCATATGGGTATAAATGTACATATGATGCTGAGAAAGCTTTAGTTGAAGCTACCTATGTTGTTTATGATGAAGTAGAGAGAACTCGGCTTGTTTACGATCTTCTCGCTGAAGACTTTCTTTAGTAATTAGCTTAAAAGTAGTCATTTGATTTTTTTTGGGATTTGCGATATAATAATCGGATTTCAAAAAATAATTATAAAAAAATGATTTACCAAGAAAGTGAGTACTACGATACTTTAAAACTAGCTGATGAAAAGAAGCTAATGGGTCTCTTTGAAGAGGCTATCGAACTTTGCGAAGGAATTCTTTGCGAAGATCCACAGTGCACTGAAGCTCTAGAAGAGATCGGTGACAACTATCTAAGTATGAGAGACTATGATAAAGCACTAGCTGCTTTGAATAGAGCTCTTGAAATTAATCCTATGAGTGCCAATGCAAGATACTTAATGGGATTCACATTCTCAGCTATGAGTGAGTGGAATGATTCAATTGAAGAACTTGAAATGGCAGATCAGATCGAGCCAAATCATCCAGAAATTCTTAGATGTCTTGGTTGGTCTATTTTTCATTCAGGAAGAAAGAAACAAGGTCTTATTATTTTAGAGAGAGCTTCTTATATGGCTCAAGAAGATAGTTTAATTCTAAGTGATCTTGGTGTTTGTTATTTAAACGATAAACAGTTCGATAAAGCTGAATCAATCTTCAGAGCTGTTCTAGAAATTGAACCAGAAAATGATAAAGCTCGTGAATGTTTAAAAGCTTGTGCTTATTTTCAAAAAAGAATTGAGAGCTAAGCAATAGCTAATAGCTAATATTTAAAAAGCCGCTTCGATTAGAGCGGCTTTTTTGTTGCTATAGGCTATTTAATATCCGCTATTTCTTATTCGTCGTCTTCTGGCAGTTCGTCTTCGTATTCATCTTCAAGGTCGTCGTCAGCACCAAGTAGTTTTAGGGCGTTGTGAGTAATCTTGGCAATCTCTGCTCTTCTAACAAAGCTATCAAGTTGGATTTCTCCTGAGTCAGTACCTGATACTATTCCTTCGATAGTCATTAAGCATGCAGCTTTAGCGTTTTCGTGATTTGGGTCTAAGTCAGAGTAGGTAAGTGCACTTACGTCACATGTAGCTGCTTCAAAGTTTTCTGTTCCGATAATTGCTTCGTATATTGCTTGGAATACTTCACCTCTTGTTGCATATCTAGATGGTTCAACTGTTGGAACAGTAATGCCTAATTTTTTCCATCTTAGGAAGTGACCTTTTGCCCAACTAAATTTTTCTTCTAGAGAAAGTTCGCTTTCTTCTTCAGAGTCTTCGGCTTCTTCGTATCCAGCTATTTTATTAGCTATTTTTGCGAGTTCTGTGATTCTTACATAGTTTGATGGACCGAATTCACCAGTTGCTTTTCCGTTCTTATCTTTGAATCCTTCAATGATTCCTTGTTCAGATGCGAACTCGACGAAGTCTGTGAACCATTGATCTCTAGTGTCTCTGAATTTTAGTTTTTTTGCTCTAATTCTTGCACCTGGAGTAAGTAGTTGTTTTAGTGATTGGTTTTCTTTTAGAAGTTTAATTTCTATTGAAAGATCACCTTCTGAAGCAGTAAGAACTGCGTCATCTTTAAGTTCGTCGAATGAAAATTCATGATCACCGATACATTCTGATTTGAATTCTAGATCTTCTCCTTCTTTAGCAAGGACTTGAATAATAAGACCATCTACGCCAGGCCCAATCATTGAATCGAACTTAATTTCTTTTCCATATCTGTTCTCTAATGAGTCATTATTTTCGAATCTTAAGATGTCGCGAACTAGTATTCTTGTGTCTGCTTTTATTTCACCGTCGCATACAGAAGTGTCTTCTGAACCAGCTTCGATATTATCTTCAAGATCTCCCCATACAACTCTAAGAGTAAGAGTTCTGTAATCAAGATTTGATATAGCTGGTCTTGGTGCTCTTTGATCGTCAGAGTCATCATCGTCCGAGTCATCATCGTCCGAGTCATCATCGTCAGAATAGTCGTCATCCGAGTCATCATCTTCCGATTCATCATCTTCCGATTCATCATCTTCCGATTCATCATCGTCAGAGTCATCATCTTCAGAGTCATCGTCAGAGTCATCGTCATCCGAGTCATCATCATCAGAGTCATCATCATCAGAGTCATCATCTGTGTCTGTTGATTCAGTGCTTGTGTCTGAACCTGTTGTTGATGCATCTTGAGCAAATACTGCAGTTGGTGCTAATGCGAGTAGCAGGGCTAAGATACATAACCATGATATAAATTGTTTTTTCATTCTATGTGGTTTAAAAAATTGCTGTGGGTATTATACGCTCTTGGTCTTTACAGGTAAGGGTAATGTGTTGACATCTGGTCTTGTGTGGCGTATAAATTATAAGCTCTTTGAGAGATCGTTTTCTTAAGATTTAGTGGTTACGCTTGCATTTATTGTAAGTGAGGAAAGTCCGAGCATCATAAGAACGGATAGCAGATAACGTCTGCCGGCTACCGCTTTAAACGGTAGTTAGGGAAAGTGCCGCAGAGACAATACTAACCAAGATATATTTTGGTGAAAGGTGAAAAGTCCAATTTAGTTGGAGCTCCATTGGTAACAATGGATTGCTGGTAAACCCTATCTGATGCAAGACAGAGTGGAAAAGTAGAATCGACTTCGTTCTTAAAGTCCTACTTTGCCTGTCGCATGAATAGCATAGTGATGTGCTATCAAGATAAATGACCACGGTTGCGCTTGCGTGACTGACAGAACTCGGCTTACTTTAATCTTTGAAAACGTTTTAAATACAGGTAAATTCATAGGGACTCTAGTTTGAATTATGAAACGGTTTGAAATTATTATTCGGTTACTCAGAATCCCTGTTGATTTTGTTCTCGCATATAGTGCGCTTTATTCTACTTATTTATTACGTAAGACTGATTTTGTAAGTAAAATTTTGGCTCCTGTAGATATCGATTATCTTAATGCTTCGAGCCGTTACTATGAGTTGAGTCTTATTTTGGCTTTAGGGTTAATTGTAATATTTGCTTTTAATAAACTTTATAGCTTAAAGACTATTGATTCGTTTGGAACGCAGGTAAAGAAGGTTACTGGTTCAGTGCTTGTTTGGCTCATGGCGATTATTACGTATTACTTCTTGATAAGGAGTTTTCCATTCTCGCGTTCAGTAATTTTGCTGAATTCAGTAGTAGTGATTTTATTTGTTAGTTTTGGAAGATTTGCTGTTCATTTGTTACAGAATCTTTTTTTAAAGAGGGGTCTTGGAGTGAGGAGAGTTATTTTGGTTGGAGGAAGCAAAGAAATGATTGATAGAGTAGCTGAGGCTTTGAAGCGAGATTTTCATTACAAGGTTGTGGGCTATGTTGGGCAAAGAAAGTTTAAGAGCGAAGTATTAGGTTATAAGTATTATTTAGGTGGATTTACGAAGCTTAAAGAAATTTTCAGCAGAAGAAAATTTGATGATGTAGTTCATATTGGTCGGCAGGGTACTGACATCCAGAATTATGAGCTAATTAATTTATGTAGGATTTATCATAAAGATTATCAGTATGTTCCAGATGTGCTTGAAGTGCAGCGTCAGAATGTTGTATTGAGTTCAATTGGTGGGTTGCCTGTCTTTAGAGTAAAGCCTACTTCTCTTGATGGGTGGGGAAGAGTGTTTAAAAGGATTTTTGATTTGGTTGTGAGTGGTTTATTGTTAGTTGTGTTATCGCCTTTACTTGTGTTGGTTGCGCTACTTATTTTAGTTGATTCACCTGGTCCCGTTTTCTTCAGAAGAGATGATGAAGGTAGGATTGTTAAAAGAGCTGGATACAAAGGGGAGCCTTTCCATTGTTGGAAGTTTCGAACTATGAAGCATAAAACTCATGGTATGAGAGATAAAGAACTTGCTGATAGTAATATCCGTGAGGGGGCTTTGATTAAGATCAAGAATGATCCACGTATTACTAAGTTCGGTAAGCTGCTTAGACGTTTAGATATTGATGAGCTGCCCCAGCTATTTAACGTTTTGATTGGTAACATGAGTTTGGTTGGTCCAAGGCCGCATCTGCTTGATGAAGTTGCTAAATATAAGGAGCATGAAAGATTTGTTTTCACTGTTAAGCCTGGAATAACAGGTTTGGCTCAGGTTAGTGGTCGAAGTGACTTAGGTTTTGATGAAGAGGTGAGTTTAGATACTTATTATATTGAAAATTGGAGTATTTTACTTGATGTTAGAATTTTATTTAGAACTCTAGCTGTTGTTGTTAAGGGACATGGAGAGTTTTCAGATAAGAACTAATTTAAACTCTCTTGTGGTTTTGGCTTAATTTGGCTAATATTGCGGGCGTTTAAAATACAATTATGGTACTAAGAAAAATAGCTAGCATTATTGCAGGTGATTCTGATGCTAGAGCAATAAAAAGAGTTGAGGCACGAATCCCTCAAATTAGAAAATGGGTAGAAAAGTTTAGCCAAGAATTAAGTACAGAAGAAGACTTTCACGCTAAGACAGCTGAGTTTAAAGACAGAGTTCAGCATAAAGGTGAATCACTCGATGATCTTTTACCTGAAGCTTTTGGTTTAGTCGCTGCTGCATGTAAAAAACTTGTAGGGACTTCTTGGGAGGTTCGAGGTAATGAACTTACATGGGAGATTGAAGGTCCATATGATGTTCAGTTGATTGG
>JAUHYY010000024.1 GCA_030426295.1 bacterium | reverse complement strand
CAAGAATGAAGAAGAAAGAGAAGGGATTAATTTAGAGATTGAGTTAATTGCAGAAAGCCAAAAACTAGCTAAGACCTTAGTTGATGAACTTGCAACAGAGTCAGGTCTTTTGAGCAGCCTAACTGCAATGGTAGAGAATGATTACCAGGGCCAAGAATTTTTAAATAAGCTAGATGCAGTTTTCAAAAATTACAAATTCAACGAATACGCCAAGATCGCACATATACAAAGATCTAGAGTGAATTGGACAGAAGTAATCAATGAAATTGAAGCTGTAACTAGAAGTATCGATCCAACATTTTCTTTAGATGGAACAATTGACGAAGATGGTATCTCGTACTCAGCATTCGCCTTTAATCGAGACAACAGCAGAGTAAATATTACTGGACAAACTAGGACATCTGATATCAAAACGTTCACACTTATTGCTGATCTAACAGATGCATTCGAAGAGTCAGATATGTTCAGCATTCATGATAGTAGAACCTTCAACAAACAAGCAGACGAAGATGATGGCTATAGAGCTGCCATAACCCTCGACGTAATACTTGAATCTAAAGAAAGTTAAATGAATACACTTAGTTACTATAAACAGTTGTTCTCTAAGAAAAATCTATATTTCGTAGCTTCTTTTGGAGTTCTAGTAGTTTCTACAATCATGCTCTTATTATTACTTAAAGGTCAAACAGCAGACAACCTCCAGGCCAAAATATTTTCAGAATCAAGTAAAGAAGTTTCTCTTCAGGTAGTTGAGAAGCAGAGAGAAGTAGAAGACTTAAAGGCTGATTTAATTTCGCTACCAGACTCTGACCTGGTGATTGATCCAGAAGAAGATATAGCAGAAGTTACAAGATACTTAGATGATGTCTTTGCGAATTTCCCTGGTGAGTTTGTGAATACAAGTCTTGCGTTCTCTGACTTAAGAGAGGGTGAAGGACTTGCATACACAGAAGTTAATTTAAACATTACTAGTACAAGAGACAACTTCTTCAACTTCCTCGAATTCGTAGAAAACACTGGATTCACAAGTGACGGTCAAGCTCGACTAATGGAGGTGCGTTCAATTAATATAAGTCTTAGCTCTTCAGGTGAAGAAGATACTTTAAGTTATAGAGTTGTAATGCGGATTTACTTCCAGGCTCAAACTGCAGAAGAAGATATAGAGTCTGAAGCTCAAGAAACTAATAACCCATTTGGAAACTTATTTTAGATATGGATAATCAAAACTTACAAAACAACGTCCAGCAAGCACAGCCACAAGCTGCTACACAGTCTAATGCTCCAGCAGCAACTCAGACTCCCGCGACACAATCCGTCCAGCAAGCTAAAACAATTGCTGTAGACCAAAAGCTTGAAATGTTAAAACAGGCAATTATTTCAAACAATGTGCCTCAAATGGTGTTGTATACGATCAGTACTGCACTTGATATGAGATCTTCAGATATCCATATTGAGCCTTTAGAAAATACAGTAAGACTAAGATTCAGAGTTGATGGTGTATTAAGAAACATTGTTGAGTACCCACCAAACATGCATCCAGCTGTAGTTTCAAGGGTTAAGATTATGTCGAATCTTAAGATCGATGAGCAAAGAATCCCTCAAGATGGACGTACAAACGTGACTACTAAAGAAGGTAAAGAGATGGATCTCCGTGTATCTACTTTCCCAACAGTAAGTGGTGAGAAGATCGTAATGCGTATCCAAGATAAGTCGCGTGATATTCCAAGTCTAACAGATCTTGGTATTCAAGGTAACAGTTTAGTTTTCTTACAAAGAGCTCTAAAAGCTCCAAACGGAATTATTCTTACATCTGGTCCAACAGGTTCAGGTAAAACGACTACTATGTACTCGTGTTTACAGATCCTGAACAAAGTTGGAGTAAACATCCTTACTGTAGAAGACCCAGTTGAAATCCAAATCGATGGGCTTTCTCAGTCTCAGATGAAACCAGACATTGGCTATAACTTCGCAACAGGTCTAAGGTCTGCGCTTCGTCAGGATCCGGATATAATGATGGTAGGGGAAATCCGTGATAAAGAAACTATTAACGTAGCTATCGAAGCTGCCCTAACAGGTCATTTGGTGCTGTCGACTATCCATACGAATTCAGCTGTAGAAACTCTGACAAGAATTGTTAATATGGAAGTTCCGCCTTACTTGATTGCATCAACTGTCGATACGATTATCGCCCAAAGATTAGTTAGAAAACTGGATCCTAAATACGCTCAAGCAGTTGAGCCAGATCCAGAAATCAAGAAACTAGCACTAAAAGCGATAGAAACTCTACCAGATTCAGAGAAGGCGAATTATCCACAAATTGATTTTGCAAATCCTGTGTTCTACGAACCAGTTGGAGTAGAAGGAACAAATGATAGCGGATTCTACGGACGTATTGGTCTTTATGAAGTTATGCCTTTCACAACTGTACTTAAGAATGCAGTGCTTGAAGGTAAAAACACTCTTGAGATCCAAGAACTTGCAAGACAAGAAGGAATGGTAACTCTAGAGCAAGCAGGAGTAATTAAAGCTTTAAAAGGTGAAACAAGTCTTTCAGAAGTTTATAGGGTAGCAAACGTTTCTTACTAATTATTCATCATGTCTAAAAAAGCATCAGGATTCGGTCTAAAAGATTATGAAGCAAGGAACAATACCTTCGTGGTGGAGAACAATGCTAAAGAAAAATCTGACGAAGAAACAATCTTACTCGACATTATTGGTGAAGACGCTGTGCCTTTAGCCGAGGCTAAAAGAAAGCAAATACAGAAAAAAATTTCAAAGACAAAAAAGATAGATCTTTATAAGGCTTATCAAAAGATGCATGCGACTTTTTCTTTTAAAAGAAGAGTTCCTTTAAAAGAGAAGGCAATCTTTTATGAGCTAACTGCGACTATGCTTGATGCGGGTATTCCTTTGATTCAAGCTGTAAAAGTTTTCACAGAACAAACTACGCACAAATACTTCAGAAAAGTATCTCAAGCAATCACATACCAAATTGAAAAGGGGCAGAGTCTTTCTCAGGCCATGCGTGAATATAAGCATATATTTACCGAGGCAGAAGCAGGTATGATAGAGGCAGCCGAAGCTACTGGTAGACTCGCAAGTGTAATGCTTAGACAGTCAGAAGAGATTGAAGCAAGCATCGAGCTAAGAGCAAAAATTCGATCTGCAATGATCTACCCAGTAATCGTTTTTGCATTCGTTATTCTGACTCTGTACGGAATGCTTAGGTACGTAATTCCTCAAATGAGTGCACTATTCGAAAGTACAGGCCTCGAGCTACCAGCTCTTACGAGCTTCTTAATCTCTGCAAGTGACTTCGTTGTCGAAAACGGAGTATTGGTCGTAGCAGGATTTGTCGTATTAATGATAGCCCTTTGGATGTTCGGAGTAACCCCGCTTGGTAAATACGTTTATCACTCATTAATTTTGAAGTTACCTGTACTTGGAGTTTTTCAAAAAGCAATTAACCAGTCACGTTTCGCAAGAAGTCTTTCAAACCTACTAGGTGCAGGTGTTTCGGTGGTAACAGCTGTAGAAATTACATCACGTGCTGTAACTAACGAGATATATAAAAGAAAAATCAATCTTATTGCTAAAGATGTGAGTCAGGGTATTCCGATTGCAGAAAGTATCCAGGATTCAAAATATTTCTCAAATCTTATGGTCAGTATGATCTCTGTAGGTGAGCGAACAGCACAGATCGATGAGCTTACAAAAAAGACTGCAGAGTACTACGAGTCGAAAGTAGGGTATATGGCAGATAATTTTGCAAAATTGATACAGCCTTTCATTATTCTTATCGTTGGTTCGATGGTAGGTGTAGTTGTTCTATCAATTATGCTGCCAATGACTAAACTAATAGGTGGAATCGAAGCTCTGTAAAGACCAAGTTGTTGTCTACATTTGCGGTAGTGATACTATTATTGCGTTATATTTGAATAAACTAATTTAATTATGAAAAAAGGTTTTACATTAATAGAACTTTTGATTGTTGTATCGATCATCGGTATCTTAGCTGTTGCTTTGATTCCAAGCCTAACTGACGCTCCAGCACGTGCTAGAGACGCTGGTAGAAAAGCAGGTGTTAACGAAATCGTTGCTGCTGTTGAAAGTTACAATATCGATAACGGAAACTACCCAACGGGTAACTTCTGTATAGATCCTGTAGCTGATTGTGGCGCTGCTGCAGCAGGTTCAAGCGATGAATTTATTTGTGACTACTTAGGTAATCAGCCATTAGAAAGTACTACTACTACAGGTGTTGCAGTTGATCCAGCTGTTGTAGATGGTGACGCTGGTGAGTTCGGTTGTGATAACGGTACAAATGCATATGCTGAGTACGAAGCTTCAACTGGTGGTTACCAAATTGGTATTCTTACAGAAACTGGTGATGGTTCTTACGCTGTAGATAGATCTAGCTAGTGACGGCTAAATTTTAAAGTTTAGTAAAGGGGCTTTCGGGCCCCTTTATAATTTCTATAAACCCTACTATATTATACTCCGTATATGAATAGAGCTTTTACACTTATTGAGTTACTAATAGTTGTTAGTATTATTGGGATACTAGCTGTGGCTTTAGTCCCAAGGTTAACAGATGCTCCTTCGAGAGCCAGAGATGTAGTACGGTTTAAAGAGGCAAACGATTTAATCGCAGCTCTCGAGCTTTATAATATAGATAACAGTAGGTATTTACCTTCAATAACAGTTTGTTTGCACTCTTGGTTAGGTGGAGAAACTAGAGCATTTGTCGACAATTACTTGGGTGGCACTCCTCCTAATTTTGATATTTTATCAGAGGCAGATGGTGCCGCAGGTGCCGCTTATTGTGAGATTGGTGTTGGGGATAATAGGAGGCAGTTTATTCGGTATCGAACTGTTGGGACTGGTTACCAGCTTGATATATACCATGAGAATCCTAGAGAAGGCGCTATTGAGCAGACTTCTGGCGACACTACATTTTACATGACAACAATTGATAGAAGTTAATTATGAAAAAAGCCTTCACACTTATCGAGTTGCTGATAGTAGTAAGTATAATCGGAATACTAGCTGTAGTTTTAGTCCCAAGTATAACGGGGGCAAGAGAGCGTGCTGTAACCGCTTCTGTATCGAAACAGGTGATAGACGTTAAGGAACGACTGGAGGCGTACAAGATAGATAATGAGAGGTATCCTACATCTTCGGGATGGGATTGTTTGTGGCCAGGCGCAGAAGGCGCGTCTGCTGACGTTGCATTATTTATAAATGATTACTTAAATGGTAACCCGCCTTCTTGGAATACGAGTGGAGTTACTTGGATTTGTGAGCCTGATGGAACTGATGATACTCACATCTATTACAGCAGCACGTCAGGAAATGACTATACATTGTTCCGCTATCATTTGACCCCTTTTGATGGATCGATAGATTATGATCTAGCTGGAGGTCAGACAGTTTATTATTTGATTGATCAAGGATTATAATGAAAAAAGCTTTCACGCTTATCGAGCTACTAATTGTGGTTAGTATTATTGGTATATTGGCAGTAGTCTTGGTTCCAAATATCAGCGATGCCCCATCAAGAGCTCGTGATGCAGGCAGGATCTCAGAAGTTAACGACTTGATCTCTGCTGTGGAATCTTTTTATATCGACAATAGTCGTTACCCTGCGGGATTTATGTGCATAGGGCCTATTGATCTTTCTATACCTACTTCTTGGACCGAAGATGCTCCAGATGTAAGTGGTGGTGATAGCGCGGACGAAGCCTTATTTATATCAGATTATTTAGGCGGAGAAGCCCCAAGGTCTCCTAGTGTTTTACCAGAAACAACATACTGTGATGATGGTACAGATTCGTATTATATATATTTTAGCTCAGGTGGTAGCAGTTATTTCGTTGGTGTAATTCTTGAAAATGAAGGTCAGGCCATAGAAAGCCTGCCACTTGATACCGAGGGCGAAGAGGCATACTTTTACAGGGTAGATCGTTAGCAATTAAGCCTAAAACTAGATCTGACTAATCAGGTAGGTTTTCGACTGTGTACGCGACCCAAATAACGACGAAAAAATATGTCCATCGAAATTGCAGGAAATGGCTGAAGAAAGCACCGAAAGTCCTTATAAAACGCGTCTTCATCACGTATAATTACCCGCGGTAAATATAACCAGTTCTCGTGGGTTTTAAATGGCTTAAGAATCTGAAAAATAAACAATTGCCTTATCTAGCAATCTTGTTGATTGTAGCTATGGTATTTGAGCAGATTCTTGCCAGCCCGTTAGTGTTGCAAGCACAGTTTGCTCCACTTCAGTTTAACGAAGAAAAGTTGGTTCTTGTAATAGCAGATGAATCTTTACTTGAAACTAATAGGGTTGAGAGAGTAGTTCGAAGGTATGCACAAGATATACAAAGAGAATTAAACAAAACTACAGTTTCTGTTCTTGAAGTTAGCTCAAATGAATCTCCCGCAGAACTAGCCGCATTACTTAAGCAAATATATTTTGGGAACATATCTGAATACGAGAACACTGATCTCGAAGGTGTAGTAGTAGTTGGTGACGTACCTCTGCCTGTAGTTGATAGAGAAGGCTACCGATATGTTTCATTGTATCCTCTAACAGATTTCGAGGACCCACTATATTTTTTCGATGAAGAAACGGGTTACTTCAAAGCAGGTATCGCTCGAGATTTTGAACCTGAGATTTGGCATGGAGTAATTCAGTTTGATAGCGATGATGAATATATTTCGTACTTTGATAAGAATCATGCTTACTACGAAGGCGACGAAGATTTAACGAATTTCGACGAAAAGATTTTTTATGCTGAACCTGCTCATGATGCAAAAGCACTTAACTCAAGTTTAGTTGCAAACTATCAGAACTTTCTAACCTACATGGAGGAGCTCGCATACAATAGAGTTTCAAAAGAGTTGGCAAGTATTCTTACAGGTGGCATTCAGCAAGAAGTAGAAAGCTTAGAAGAATCTTTAGGAACAGCTAGCCGAGGAACTTTAACTGCTAGCTTAGATATCGAAGGGGATGCATCAGATGTTTACATGAAAAACCAGATTGAGAAATCATTCTCAAGATTAACAGCACTTTTTGCGAAAGCTGTTGCAGAGCAGCAGGCTGCAATCCTTGGGACCGGTCGGTACTCGAGCGATGATTACGTTACACCAATTAAAGCAGCTGCCCTGAAAGACGAGTACATGATTAGCTACTTTGTTTTACTTAACAACATGTTGGAGCAGAAAATTGATGAGATAGTTCAAGATGTTCAGTCTCCGATTAAGATCCCGAAGGGGGCAAGACTCCAGGGTGAAGCTAAGATATTTAGTCCGCCATCAGTTTCAGGTGCAGATTCTCTGATTGTGGCATCTGAGCCTATATTCAGTTCAAGTGAAATCGAGCCTCAGTATTTTGTGAACGGGGGTATCGATGAAAACTTTGCAAATAGGGTTGGATTATTCGGGCGTAATGACGATTTAGCAGATTCTTTTCTTGGAGCCACAGATAGTCCTGCAACTTTTATTAGCGGACTCGAGCAAATTGTAGGTGGTCAAAATATAGAAAGAATCACAGGCGCTGAACAATGCCGACTTCACATTGGAGGTCGAATCCAAACTGACTTAAGCAAAACAGTTGAAGTTAAAAGAGGAGCTATAGGAGGTCTTTGTACCGGAGTTTGGGAAGGTAGAGATGATGCAACAACTTGGGCTGAAAGGAATGATGAAGAATGTAGCATTTTCTACGGTGAAGATTTAAGAGATGAGTTTAGACCAGAGTTGGTGAATGGTATCGATCAAAGTGCTCTGACTCATGAAGCGTGTTTCAACTTTAGACCGTTTAATCAGTATGTTGACCTGCTTGAAACAAAAGACGTAGATGCTTCAAATCTTATTCCAAGCGCTAGCGACCAAGCTTTAACCATTGCCGGAACAAGAGTTGGCCTAGATAGAATCTTCGCTTCAACAGAAAGCTTTAAAGGAAGCCCTGACGAGTGGAATTCATGGGGTGCATATTTTTTAGGTAACAGCCAACGAAATTCATTCACTTCTATACGACCAATTTCGACTGTCGATGAATTCAGTGTAGTAATTAATGATCGAGTCATACCGTTAGCTGACATTAGGGCTTCTGGTATCAATAATTGGGCAGAGTTAGTTGATAGCTACCTTGAGGATAGTGAAGCGCTGACTCAGCTTAGACTTTCAAGATCATTAACATCTTCAGATCTAATTGATACTGTCGATCTTCAGGTAGTACCTATAGGGCAGCAGTCTGAGATATCAAGCGTGATATTTCATAAGAACCCTGAGTCAGGTGTGCTTGAAAAAGCTTTAGAAAATCCAACTTCAGCAGACCTACCAATCGATGATGTTCGACACGTGACTTTCTCAGACAATGAAGGAAATCTTAGAGAAATCATTTACCCAAATATTTTTGATGCTACTTCAACAAGTGATTTCAGAAGTAAAATAGTTGAAATTGAAAGAACACTTTCGGAGTTATCTACAGAAGATTACTCAAACGAATTAACACGGTTAATCAGTGCAGAAGCGGATTCATTTAGCGATGGTAGAGAGTCCCTAAGTAGAGCCTCAGCAGGTACAGTTGATGAACTTATTGAATGGAGAGGCTTAAATATAAATCAGAAATATGCTCGGGTTTTCAATTCATTACTCAACGAAGATATTGGTACAAATATAGATTTACCTTCATCTTTCGAGATTGCTGTAATAAGTTCAGAATCTGATGACGCAGGATTCGAATATGAAATTCTAAAAGAAGAAGCCTTTAAGATTTCTGGAAGAGAAGTATCATCAGTTACTAGAGAGTTTGAGCAAGAACACGAAGACCAAGAGGTAGAAAGAGAGAGGCGAAGTAACTCACGGCCAACATTTAGCGATTCAGCTAGAGTGCCTTTCCCCCAATGGTTTGGTTACTTAAAGAATGAGTGGTTACCATCAGTTACAAACATAGCTGGTGAAAGAACTCCTGCAAACAGTACGGGTCTCAAGTCTTATGAAGAAGTGATCGGTGACTACGATTCAGAGATATCAGCTATAAGTATTGATGTTGGTGCAAAAAATCAAACAGTGATTGGAGACAATACAAGATCGGTGAAACTTCGTATTTTAAATGAAGTTGGCAACAAAGTAGTCGGTAAGGCTGAGTTTGTAACTCTTCAAATTCAAGGTGCAGAGTTTGCCGAGGGTACTGATCAAGATCCTGATAGAGAAGGCGTGCAAGTATTCATGGTTACAGGTGAAAGAGAGATTCAGATTGTACCTACCCAAAAAGGAGAAGCTAGAATATCTGCGCAGATTGGCGAACTTGTTAATTCACAAACTATAAATTTTCATGACGAATTAACTCTTTCATTCACTGCTTCACGTAGCCAAACAACGGTGAATGGTGAAGAAATTTCACTACGAGTAAAACTCTTAAATGAGGATGGTCAATCATTGATAATGAATACTCCAAGACTCGGAGCGGATAACCCAGAGGTGCTAAGCGTTGAGCAGGTTGCTGAAGAAGTTGAAGCTAATGAATACTTGTTTAATTTAAGTCCTTCAACGAAGTCAGGGCGAGTTAATGTCTCAGCGAGTTTAAATGGTGTTACCCCTACAACTAGAGAATTCATAGTTACGCCTGGAGTTCCAGAATCACTTTTCTTCAATGAAGCAGAACTAAAAGTAGATGTTCAAGACCAAAGCATTCAAGAGCTGAAATTCATTGTTATCGATGAGTTCGGCAACAAGGTTAACAATAATTTCGACAACATTAATGTTTCTGTAGATGACCCAACTAAATTAAATATCATAGGCAGCAACGTATCTGCAGAGCAGGGTGAAGGAGTAGTTAGATTCAAGACTACAGGTGCAAACACTTTCGGAAATGTTTATATAAGAATCAATAAGTCAGGGCTTGAGTCTGCTTATTATAAGTTAGTGCTTGGTAATAAATTAAGTTTCGAAGACTACAAAGGCTTCAATAACACAGCTCTTTATTATGATCTTAAAACAACCACCGAGGGATTCTCTGACCTAGCTAGATCTCTGATTTTAAATGGAAAAACCCAGACAGTTTCAACTCTAACAGCTAGCTTGAATGATGCAGCTCCAATGCTTTACATCCATAGAACTGGAGCGATTGAAGTAGTTGATGACTCAAGTCTAAACATAGTAACAAACATTGGCAGTTCAGAAATAACAACTGATATTTTTGATAGCCAAAGTAGAAAGTTCGCAATAGTAAAAGTTGATCCGACTTCACTTGGATACATTGAAAATCCTGAAGGAGAAATCGAGAATCAAGCTGGAATATTCATGGTTCCAACTAGCGCAACATCTACTGTAGACGGCCGAAACCTAAACCGAGGATCAGAAACTGTTTTACATATCGGACCAAACGGTATTCCGGTTATAGATCAAGAAGGAATCCTCATAAGACAAAAAGACAACCAAGGATTCTATACATTAGAAGTTATTGATCAGTCAGGTCCAATCGGTGAAATTATCTACAACTTTGAATCAGCAGGGCAAGTAAGAATCGTACCAGTTGAAAATCCAGAAGTTGAATACAAAGAAGGACTCACACTACCTTCATCATCTCTGCCAAAAGGTATAATCTTCTACAATCCAAATAGAGTACTTACAAGATCTCAATTACCAAATAGTTCAGATTTAAGAGATGATGATTTTATTGATAATGAGTTAATAGGGCTAAGAGAAGACGATAAATCGGTATTGCTATTTGCAGCAGGTCAATCAGTTGGTGAAGCCAATAAGCCTTACTTATCAGAGATAGGAGTAGTAGTTGGTGACCCAGTTATAAGCTTGCCTTCAACTACAAACAGATCGTTAGGAACTGGATTTGGGTATGACATTGGTGAGTATATTGGTCGAACAGAAACAGATATTAATAGCGTGTTGAATACCGAAGATTCAATCATATTCGGTGACAAATCCGGTAATATTTCTCTCTTCGACAAAAAAACTAAGACATTTCAAAAGAACATATTAAACATACCAGCTGGAATAAAAGAACTTCACGAGGTGAATCTAGAAGGTCGAAGAAAAGAAGTTTTAGTTCTTACAGAAGAGGAGTGTATAAGGAACGATAGCTGTATTTACATATTAAGAGATAATGAATTAGAAAGAGTAGAAATCAATAACAGCTCAAAAGCAGCCAGGGTATTACCCGCTGATTTTAATGGGGATGGTGATGATGATTTAGCAATCGTAAATGTTGATAAATCTATCAAACTGCACATAAATAGAAATGGTGAAATCCAGAGGGAAGGAAACTCAGTTGCTAACACAGCTTCAACAATTGACCCAAGACAAAACCTTATCGGACAAGTTTGGATTACTGATCCACAAGGCGGATTCACTTTGAGAAGACAGACATCTGGCTCATCAAGATCATCTTCTTCATCAGCAGGCGGAAGAGTGGTAAGTACAACAGAAACAGCTCCAACTTACGAAACATACCAACTCAGAACTGTAGCTGGCGCAGATTACGACAATCCATCAACTGCTTCAATTGAAACAAGTCCATTTATTTCTAGTACTTTATACAGAAGAGATAAAAATGGAGGCCAGCTAAGAGATGGAGACATTCTTGAATATCGTTTAACTTTAAACGCAGATTCAGGCAGCCACGTCGACAAATTATTAAGTGTTCCATTAACTTCAAACTTAAGGTTCATCGAAGATTCTCTAACAGATGGATTCGAATTCTTTAGAGTAGATTCGCAGCAAAGAGAAATCTTAATCTCAGGAGTAACGCTTTCTGGCGGTCAAACTAGAGAAATAATTTTCGATGTAGAATACCGAGCCAACTCAGACGAAAAAGAAGCATTAGTTGAAATTGTTACTGATGAAGAAGGTTATCCTGCAGATAGTTTGCCAGACTTCAAGATGCAAGTACCAGGCGCAGACTACACAGTTTACTACTATTCATCATTCGACTCATCAACAAATCAACTCAGATACATAAGACTAGAAAAACAGTTAGCTACAACTGACGTAACTGATCATACTCCCGCAATACCAGATCTTTCTGATATAGAATCATTAGAAGACTATGCACGAGATTTAGAAACACAAGTTGCATCGACAGATTCAGATGGCGACGGTATAGCAGACGCAATTGATACAATGAACACAGGTCTAAACGATATTGCTACAGGCGTAGAAGATTCAATCAACAGCTTTATGTGTGACGGAGGTGGATGTATAGCAACCCCTATAAACAGAGCTTTATTGGTTCCAAATAACGGTGTGCCAGGTACTCCAATTTTCGGATGGGGATGCCCAAGTGTACCACCAGTTGCATTTGGTACTGCAGCTAATGCTTGTACAGGTGGTAGATTCTATTTATCTCCTACTCTTACAGGTGAGCTTGCCGGAGCACTTTGTATAGGGACTTACGGTGCATCATCTTGTTGGGCTACAAGCATCGCAGATCTCGGAGCAGCTTGTGATGTGATCAATGCCGGTATACAAGACTTGATGAGCAGTGCAGTAAGCGCAGTAACTAGTCCATTAGGTAATTCAGTAATCACAACTGGTTCATCACCAGAAGGGGATGATCCCATTCAAACAAGTTCAAATGTACAGGTTCCTGGGTTCCCATCAGTAATAACTGATTGGGTAAGTGCTCAGTACGACGAAATAATTAGTAAGATATTCAGAC
>JAUHYY010000023.1 GCA_030426295.1 bacterium | reverse complement strand
ATTACAGTAACTTGAACTCTAATAGGAGACCACTCTCTCATATAGTTAGTTGTATATGGAACTTTAGAGTTACTAGTATAATCAACATCATTGTTTCTTACACCGTCACCAATTGTTCCCATCGCTCCACTATTTGTATCAAAGTAGATATTCTTATCAACAATAATATTACTCACTCCAGCAGGTAGCTGGTCAAAATTAAATGTAACATTAGCCTCATTACCACTCAGATAAATCGTATCATCAAGTAAATCAATAGCAGGGCTAGTACTTAGATTAAACGCAATTCCTTGCCCAGGAGCTGGGATCGGCCCACCAACATCTGGCGGAGTCGTATCATTTTCAAAAGGATTATTATAGTTGTCAGGAATCTCTTGAATGATTACTGATCTAACTACTTCATCTTTATTGTATTCAGAATCAGTAATAATAAGTTTAACTTGATATGTACCTGAGTTGTCATATGTGAACGTAGGCTCAGCATCATCACTATCAATATCATTAGCTGGGTTACCATCACCATCACTATCAGTTGCAAGATCAAAATCCCACTGATGCTCAAGGATTGTTCCACCCTTCTCAAAATCAACTTGCGAGTTGTCTCTAAAGCTAGCAGTTAGTTCTTCAGTAGTGAAAGTAAATGCAGCCGTTGGATCATCTAGAATACTATCGACAAAGATATTAACTGGTTGAGAAACAGCAAGCGCACCTTTATCATCAAGTACCCTTAGCCGGACTCTGTATGTACCAGCACGTGTATAAACATGAGATATATTTGGCTGCTCATAAGTTTCATCATTCACGAAGCTGTTATCTCCATCAAAGTCATAAGTCCATTCAAGAATTTCACCATCCTCATCTCTAGACTCATCAAAGAAATTAACAGTCTCACCAACATTTACATTTGTAGGGTTGGCTTGGAACTTAGCAAGCGGAGGTTCATTAGGACCATTTATTACATTCAGTGAAGGTCTAGCATTTTCAGCAAAGATATCATCGCACACAACTTCATTACCATCGTCATCTTTCATATCTACACAGAATACATACTCACGTTCTTCACCCTGGATTCCAAAAGTTTTAACTTCTAGGAACTCAACTTTTTCTTCAGAAACTTTTGTTCCAAGTTTTCTTTCAGGTTCATCAATAGGGAAGTAGTAGTAAGTATATTGTACTACTCTACCATCAGCATCATAAGGACCAACCACCTCGAGTTTAACTGTAAACGGAGTTTCAGGTCCTCCTTGCGGAGTAGCAATCAAGCTTTGAGCTTCAGGTTTCGCACCTACAACTACAAGCTCAATTTCAGCAGTATCAGTATCACCGTCCTCACTAGTTACTGTCAGGCTAACCTCAAAGTAACCAGGATCAACAGGCGGTAGATCTCTATAAGTATGTCTAACTACAGACTGAGTTGAAATTCTACCATCACCGAAGTTCCAGCTATAGCTTAGCCCATCATCTTCACCATCAGCATTTAACGAACTAGATGCATCAAAAGTAACAGTTGTATTTCTAAATACTTCAGGCAGTTCAGCAGTATTAGTAAATGTACTATCTCCAATAATGATCTTTGGTACAGCAATAGTATTTTCACCACCACCAACTATAAATGTGTTAGAAACAGTAGTTCTATCAGATCCTTTTCTAGCAGTTGCCTTAACTTCATAAGATCCGGCCTTCGTATATTCATGATCAAATGTAACCTGACCATCAATAACTCGTTTTTCATCTTTTTCACCATCACCGAAATCAATAGCTACTAATTCACCGAATTCTGTATTAATAACAAACTCAACTTCAGCAACAAGATCATCATCTTCATTTACAGCTAACTGACCAGCAAATACTTGGTCTTCTGCAAATGCCACATCAATCACTGAATCAATTACAACAGTAGAAGAAACAGTAGATGATTTTCTTAAGTTCCCGGAATGTTGATCTGAAACTTTAAGTTCAATGGTGTAGTTTCCTTTTTCTTTAAACACTACAACTAGCCGACCCGCTTCTTCTTCGTTTCCGTCAAATGAACCTTCTACGATCTCATAGTTAACACCTTCTTGAGCTTGTGGAATATCCCAGTTGAAATCCAGAACATCATTAGGATCCGGATCAAAACTTCTCGTAGCATCAAGTACTACATAAGAAGGTCGATTCTCAAGTGGCTTAGTTGCAGTAAACGCAGCTTGAGGGGCCTGAGATTCAATTTCAATTTCTATACTTGTATCATCTTCATTATCACCATTACTTACAACGAGCCCAACTTCATGCTCACCAGGCTCATTGAAAGTATATTTAAACGTTTCTTCACTATTTTCAACTCCAGCAGGAGTTTCCCCATCAACAGTCCATACAAAATCCTTGATTGGAGCAGAGTCACTTTGTGATGCAGCAGCACTAAATTCAAATTCAGTTCCAGGTACACCCTTCACAGATTCAGCAGTAATTCTCGCTACAATCGAAGTAACATGAATTCTAAATGATTTTCTGTCTTGGTTTCCAGATTCATCGGTAACAATAAGTACACCGTCATACACTCCTGGTTCAGTAAAGTTCTTTTGAACTACAGTTTGTTGACCAGAACCAGCAATTTGATCACCAGTATTCGTAAATAACCATTCGTAATTAATAATTTTATTACCAGTTGTACCACTAGCATCAAACTCAATACCTTCACCACTGATAGCTTCAGATGTAGTTACATATAAATCACTAACATCTCTTTCAAGTGTACCGTCTTCTTCATTGTATTTTCTTAATACTTCTTCACGACCATTAATATTAGCTACAAGATTAATTCTCGAAACCGGAGGAGTAACTCTTACACTCGCATAAGAAATACCAGCAGCAACAAACTCTTCATCAGGCTCAGAAGTACTATCTACTTGCAGAGCAACTCTATATGAACCAGGTTGTGTATAAATACATGTGATCTCCGCTTTATTAAGATCACCATCCTCCTCAAAACAATCAACACCATAAGCATCATTAATAGATGAAGTCGTGTTATCAAAGTCGCCATCACCATCAAGATCCCAGTGATAATTTTCGTTAGGTATAGTTTGATCAGATGGATCATAACTTCTTGTACCATCAAACGTAACAATCAATGGAGCCGACCCAGTAAATCCAGGACGAGCTTCAATAAATGGTGCAGTAAATTTAATTCTTAACAACTCTTCATGAAGATCATCAAGAGCAATCAATAGATCTCTAACTCTTTCATTCTTAGCTAGAGCAGCTTCAACTTCAGCATCAGATCTACTTGCAATATCACTAAAGTCAGAACTACTTGAGCTAACAGTAAAGTCAAAGAAAACATTCTCTGCAATTACAGACTCAGGCGAAGTAGCACTAAATGCATCAAGTACAGGCTCAAATAAATCATCAACAGCAGTTGTAATACCAGCATCTCGACCATTGAAGCTAACAAGACCAAGTCTTATATTTTCAATTCTATTTTCAAACAATTCTATATCTTCGTTGTAGTCAGCAAATACACCCTGATCAAGCACAACATCATTAATTAATTGATCAAAAGCAGAATCGATAGATCCACCTAGATTAGTTTCATCAAGGTTTCTTCTAGCTGCATCACAATTAGATACATTAAAGTCTACAGACCTTTCGCTTGGTGGTAATGCACATTCATAATTGTATTGCCGACCATCTTCTGAACCAAGTACATTTCTTCCGAAATCACCAATTGCTCTACCAACACTATTAAAGAATTCTTCGGTATTGTTATCTAGAACTTCATTCTCAAATTCTTCTCTTTCTTCTCGTTCAACTCTTTCACCAATTGCTTGGATTCCCGGATCAATAACTGTATCTATAACAAGTCTTGCAGCAATAGAAGCTTTACTAAGAGTACCGCTATTTCTTTCTACTCTTCTTAGTTCATCTTTCAGGTAGTTCAAGTACTCTACAAAGTCAGAACGTGAAGTCCATTCTTCAGGTTCAACTGTAGTTAACTTACTTAACCTTACTGATTGTTTATAGTTTCTTTCATAACTCTTAACAAACTCTACAGCCACATCTTTAATTTCTTCAGCTGCACTATTAAAGCTTGCTAGTTGAGTAGCATTTGTAACTCCACCAGGACCAACACCAGAAACAACACCACCGTCAGGCTGTATATTCCTACCGTCCCCACTAGGAGCTTGAATCACAGTATTAACAATTGCAAATGAAGAAAGAATAATTACGATACCAATCACAGCACTCACGATTCCTTTCTTACCTTTATCCATCTGGTCTTGTTCACCACGTGCAGTCACATACAAGAACCCAGAATAAATAATTATCAAGATCGCAATAACACCAAGAAAGCTCAGAACAAAGTTAGCAATTCTTTCAATAAATGTTCTTAGGTCAGGGGACTGAGTAATAGTGTCATCAAACCCATCAGCCTCCGGAGCATCAAGCCCTCCATCAAAGTCTGTAAACGAAGAGAAATGGTTCTCACAATCTAAGAAAGACCCAAAATCTCCTTGCAGATCAGTACAGAAATCAGCCGACACATTCACTGTACCAAACAGTAAACTTAGCATTGCAGCGCTTACAGCTACCACTATTAGTCTCGAAATTAGTTTTTTCATACGTAAAATTAATCCTTATATTATATCACAAATAAAGGATTTAACCAATAAGTCTCACAATAACTACTGTAAATTGTCAACCTGGTTTTGAAGTATCTCAGGAGATCGAGATCCGTCAAGTTCTACGAAAGTATTCACAGCTGCAAAGGCTCCGGCTGCAACCAAGATCGAAATAACTGCACCAATAATAATTTTCTTAACTTTTTCAGTATTATCTTCACCAACTCCACTGAATACATAAAGGTAACCAGCATAGAAGAAAGATAGAACAGCAAGAGTAGATATAAACCCAGCTGCAAAGTTAGTTAACCGAACAATAATTTCTTTACCTGCCTCGACATCAATAGTTGATCCAGCATCACTGAACAAGAACCCTTGTACAATAACTTCAGCAAGCCCAAGCAATATTAACCCTGCAACCGCATAAGTAATATGCTTCTTAGCTTTTGTAGTAGCTTCTTCATCACCAGCATTACCAACTAGCCTCATACCACTAACCACTAAACTAGTTACAACCGCAACACCTGTAATTGCTTGAACAACTCTAAAGATTCCAAAAATTTCACCACTACCAATACCTGCAAATCTTCTCGCAGAATCAGTATCTCCTAAGAAATTCTCGCCACCACTAATTACAAACACATTATTCACAAAGAAATCTATGGTGAAAATAACTACAAAAGCACTAACCACCTGAACCAGATGCTTTTTAAGTTTTCCAAGCTGCTCTTCAGACCCATCTGCATTCGCAGAGATAGTCCTTACAATTGTAAGGACTAAAAATAGTAGGGCAAGACCGCCAACAGCCCACTTCATAATGTTTACGATATAAACGATTACTCCAGTGATATTGTCGAGTCCTTTCTGGTCAACAGAACCATCAAGATCATTATTACTAAAACTTCTGAAATCACCTTCATCTTGAAAGCTCTTTAACACATCAATTGTTTTATCATTCAAGAAACCATCCGCATCAGGAGACTCATCTTGAGCCAAAGCCACAGTCGGAGCAGTTAAAAGTAATACTATCATTAAAATAACTCCCTTTGCTGCAAATAAATTTTTAACTCCTTTAAACATAACTATTATCCATTATCTATCTAAAACCTACCTACAATAAATGTAGAAACAAGACCGAAAGCTCCATAAATCATTATAATACCAATCAATGAAGCAATCATCATCTTTTTAGCTTTTTCTTGGGTTTCGTCATTACCAGCACTCACTGCATACATTACAGCACCACCAACCAGACTTAAAATTGCAATCGGAGCAGCAAAACTCACGATCAAATTAGTAAATCCTGCGGCCTCTCGAAGACCTTGAGAAATATCTGGAGCAGGACCTTCAAAAGGATTATCAGTTACATAGAACACTCTTCGAATCAGCGTATCAATAAATACAAGAGCCACGAGTCCAATCGCAACACCTGCAATAGATTTCTTATCATTAGATACAGCTTCTTCGTTTGACCCAGCAGTAGCCATATGGATTCCAGACCTTGCCAAAATCAGCACAGCGACAGCACCAATAATATATTTAACAAAAGTAATAAGCACTCTTACATTATCATCGAAAATCTGTGCTCTTTTAATTATCTCAGCTCTTCCACCCAGCAGACCACCATTACTAAGATCCAGAATTCTTGAAATCTCACCAGATAGGGCAATGATTGCAAGACCTACGATACTATAAGTAATACTCTTCTTAGCTTTTTCAAAGTTTTCTTCTTCACCATTTGCAGAGATCATTTGCACAGCAGCAACTATACCAAGCAATACAACGATAGCCGCTACTATATATTGAACTATTCTCAGAATACTAAATGTAATCGACGTGGACTTTTCTATCGCAGAATCACCTTCAGCATTAACGAACACATCCGAGTAATTCTCACTATCAATAGGCAAGAACTGAGCGTAAGTAGAAGCTCCATCTAGGCCAATAACACCAGGTATTAAAGCAAGATTCAAAGCAAGCAGTGCTAGAGCAATAATCTTTCGCATATTTTTATATAAATTTATTCATACAATTATACCAAAAAAACTTGCATTTTTAAAGGGATTAGGTAGAATCCGATTAGCTTATGACCCCGAGGGGTTTTTAGACGTAACACAAACAATCGTGAAATTTATAAAAGAAAGTACAGAGGAATTCAGAAAAGTTACATGGCCTACAAGAAACCAGGCTATCACTCTTTCTATTATCGTAATCGTTTTCACAGCGGTATCAACTCTTGTATTCCTTGGGTCAGATAAACTATTCAGAGCTGGATACGACGCACTACTTGAATCAAGTACAAAAGTTGAAAATCAAGCGCCAGTTGAATTAGATGCAAGTACTGACTTAAATATCCAAACAGAAGGTGGAGAACTAGACGTAGTAGAAGTTCCACTAGACGAAGAAACACAATAACAATAACAGACTTAATAAATGGCAAAACAAGCTGAAAACACAGGTAAACAATGGTACGTAATCCACACTTACTCAGGTTACGAAGATGCTGTTCGTGAAGCCTTGCTACAAAGAATGGAAACTATGAACATGCAAGATTACATCTTCGATGTTGTTGTGCCTAAAGAAAAACAAATCGTTATTAAGAAAGGGGAACCAGTTGAAGAAGAAAAAAGAATTTTCCCAGGTTACGTATTAGTACAAATGGTTGTAACAGACGACTCATGGTACGTAGTTAGAAATACTCCAAACGTTACAGGATTCGTAGGATCAGGAACAATCCCGGTTCCAGTGAGTCCAGAAGAATGGAAAGTTGTAGAGAAACACATGGGTAAAACAGAACCAAAATTCCAGATCTCAGTTGCAGTTGGGGATTCAGTTACTGTACTCGATGGTCCATTCCAAAACTACGAAGGTCTTGTTGATAAAGTTGATCAAGAAAAAGGTAAAGTTAAGGTTATGATCACTATATTCGGACGTGAAACACCTGTAGAACTAGACTTCAACCAAGTTAAGAAAAAATAGCTCATAGCTAATGGCTAATAGCTGGAATTATAATCTCGTATTATGTATTATAATGCCGACTTTTTTTCGAACAATAAATGCAAAAATTCACAATATTCACAATAATCTTCTCAGTTATTGTAGTTAGTATTACTACAGAACTTGTTATTCAAGATTATCTGCAGAAGCTTTATCCTCCAACGGGAACACTTCAAGCTAGTACATTAAGTGATGATTTTGGTGTGTATTATGAAGACGAAACACCGGAACCTAAAACCGAAGAAGAGGCACAAGTCGTAGAAGAAGAACCTGACACAGAACCAACAGAAGAAGAACTTCAGGATAGAACTGAAAAAGTAAAAGAAATCCTAGACAGAAGAAGGGGAGTCGTAGAAGAAGATGAGCCAACTAGCAATAACGGCAGCGTTAGAGTCAGAACTCTGCTCCCTGCATTAACAATTGAAGGCGTAAAACTTATCGATCTCGATTATCCGGGTAAAATGTTCCAGATAATCGATACAGCAACTGTAGAAGCCTCAAATATCGCTTACGGCGTACTTCAAACAAATCAGGGGACTATCGGATCAATGTACGAGCTCAAATTTAGAAACGAAATTAAAGCAGAAGAAGGATTTAACATTATTCGGCTTCAGGCAGAGGATTTTGAAGGCATAGAGACCAACAAAACAGACCAGTTCGGTGAAAGTTCATTCTATATAAATAACGTAGTTAAAGTTAACGACGTATTTGTGATTTTCCACCAAGACAACTATATCTATGCATTTGCATATAAAAAGGACTTCCACGAAGTATTCAAAGCATTTTTTGCAGTTTTAGTTTGAGATAGATAATAGACAATAGATAATTTTATTAAAATCAGTTATTAGCCATTATCTATTATCCATTTTACCATTGACTATTGCTCTTAAAACCTGTAAAAAACTTGTGCTCTAAATTTTGAACAAATGGCAGAAAAAAAAGTAAAAACAACGTTAAAACTACAGATCCCTGCGGGGAAAGCTAACCCAGCTCCACCGGTTGGTCCAGCTCTAGGTCAACATGGTCTAGACATTCAAGCTTTCTGTAACCAATTCAATGGTGCTACAAAAGATAAAGGAAACACAATTATTCCAGTTGAAATTACTGTTTACGAAGACAGATCTTTCACATTTATTCTTAAGACACCTCCTGCAGCTGTATTAATTAAAGAAAAACTTGGTCTTAAAAGCGGTTCTGGTGAACCACACAAGAACAAGGTAGGTGAAATCACAAGAAAGCAATTAGAAGAAATTGCTGAAATTAAAATGCCAGATCTTAACGCTAACGACATGGACGCTGCAGTTAAGATTATCGCTGGTACTTGCCGACAAATGGGAGTAACAGTTAAAGACTAAATCAATTTATTTGTGGGAGTAAGCCGATAAGAGCTTACGCTTGGACCACTTAACCCAAACAATATGAAAAGAGGAAAAAACTACAAAGCAGCTAAAGCTCTAATTACAAAAGAGTTTTACTCTTTAGAAGAAGCCTGTGCATTATTGCCAGAAACTTCAAAAGTTAAATTCGATGCATCTGTAGAAATGCATTTTAAATTAGGAGTAGATCCTAAACACGCCGATCAAATCGTAAGATTCACTATCGGACTTCCAAACGGAACAGGTAAGCAATACAAAGTTATCGCTATCGTTCCAGACAACATGGTAGACGAAGCTAAAAAGGCTGGAGCTATCGAAGCTGGAATGGAAGATCTTATCGATAGAATCGCTAAAGGATGGATGGATTTCGACGTAGTTGTAGCTCATCCAAGCATCATGAAAAACATCGGTAAAGTTGCTAAACAACTTGGACAAGCAAGAAAAATGCCAAATCCTAAAGCTGGAACAGTAACAGACGATATCGCTGGTACAATCGGTGACATCATGAAAGGACAAATCGAAGTTAGAACAGACAAGAACGGTAACCTTCATAACATTATTGGTAAGGTTTCATTCGGTTCAGACAAAATTCAAGAAAACGCTCAAGCCCTTTGGGACGCAGTTGTAGAAAACAAACCAAGCGGATCAAAAGGTACTTACATCAAATCAGTAACTCTAACAACAGCAATGGGACCTGGAGTTCACATTGAATTGTAATCGTAAGCATTAAGATTAATCTTGAAAAAGCCCCGGCATTAGCCGGGGCTTTTTTTGTTTAGCATCTGTAACCGTATAGTTTAGTTGTTTGCCCTAATTTTTCACGAAGCTCTTCTAGAGTATCTGATATTCTAGAGAACTCAGGCTGCATATACCAAATTCCTGGAAGCATGACCTGCCCAGCTGTACGAAATTTTAAGCCAAACTTTTTCGCCGTATCACCAGATCTTACGAGATCATAGGCTAAAGCTGGTCCATCAAACATACCATTGCGGAGAAAAGACTCAACTTGACCATCGAGTTTAACTACTTTGTCGCCAGGATCGTCAGCACCTAATGACACTTGTCTATTTCTAAATAGTGCAGGATACGAGGTGAAAGCAAACTCTAAATCATTTTCTATACCTAAATATACCTCTCTAACTAAGTCTTCATCTTCAGGTCTGTACAAGAAAGACATTTCAGGTGGATTAGGGATATCAAGAGCGAATGCTCGTCTCAGGTTTGATACTGCATTACGCTTCTTAGCTATATCTTCGGCAGTTTTGTCGTCAGACAATAGAGCAACATCAACTTCACCTGCCTTAAGTAATCTAATAGCATCAGTAAGACGCATACGAACTAGCTCACCATTTTCGAGATTAGAGTTGAGTTCGCAATACCTTGTCTCTTTCATAGATAAAGCCTCTTGCAGTATAGGATCAATATCCCTTTTTATATTCGAGTTCGAAGGAACTGCTATTCTTAATTTATTCATTTTAATATTGTTATTTATATATAAAAAAGGCCACTCGTGTGAGAGCGGCCTAGAGTATTAGTTATAAGTTTTTAATCAATGCCAAATAACAAATAAACGCAAAGCCGCTCCACCACAGTGCATATGTCTGTGATCCTTTTTATATCTACATGGTTTATTTAAATTTGAATTGATCATAAAAAAGCAGGTTATTAGTTTATAACCCGAGAAGATAAGCTAATACATAATTACATCTCTCAGGCAGCTGAGATTGAGTGATGAACTGTATTAGAATTTATGTTTTTCATGTTTTGAATATATCAATGATTTTCTGGATGTCAATGTAATGGGCATTAGTTCCATAACCTTCTTAGTTTATTTTTAACTCTTGTTTGAGCTTCGGGAGCATTATCTAAAGTACTTGCAATCATTTCGGCAAGATTTCTTCTGTATTGAGTCCATGAACCTGACTCTCTTACGTAAGACCTTAATAATCGAACAGAGTTATGTTCTTGCCTCCAGCTTCTCCATAAAACATAATGATCAGTTTGAGGGTGTCTCCAGATATTCTGTATATCATCATCATTTATATCACCGTTACGCGCTGTAACATCAGCTAATGAAGGTACGGCACCAAACGACTGTGCTACTGTTAATGGTGCTTCACTTGATCTTCCAGCATTCATTATATCTTGCCACATACCTGACGAAGCTAGAAGAAGTGTGGATTCTGAATAAGCATCATAAATAGGATCATCGTATCCTGATGTTGCCACTATAGCTAGAAGCTCGGTTAGACCTTCTCTATATGACGGAACATTATTATGAGGGAAAGCACCTTCAAGTATTCCATGAATATACTCATGAACTAACACATGTTTTATTCTTTCATCAGAATCGCCATCTACACTGATATGATCTGTGTATCTAATGTGCCCACGTTCATGATTAGTAGGATTATAATAAATTGGCATATTTAAAACTCTAGTTTCAAGTACTCTACAAAGACTTAGAAGGTCAATATTTAAAGTGTTAGCAAGCATTAGCAGTGAATTTGTAACTTGGTCAGCCATTTCTGGAGTAATGAAATCTTCTGCTGCATAACTATGTTCTCTTCGTACCCTTTGGTCTGATCCAGTAATACCATTCATAATACGATTTCTAAAATACGTATCTAGGCTTTCTGTAGACTCGCCGGTATCTCTGTAGTTGAGATATTCAGACCTTAACCGCATATTATCAGAAATATAATGAGATAAAGATTCTGTATCGACTAGGTTAGTAACTACATCAACATCCATTCTGAAGTATTTTTCATCACGGTGATACAGAACATTAAAAGCATAATTACCTTTATCATCTGGCGAAGCCATGATGTACCAGCTTCCGATAGGCCAGTATGCTATCCTGAAAGGAATAAACACATCACCGTGAGAGCTAATAAGCAATCCAGAACTAGAGGCAGCTTCTATGCGTAGGGTTTCATCATGTGAGTTACTTTCGAAATAGTCATCGATTTGTGACTCAGTAATTCTGTATAAAGCACGAACATCTAGTTCACCGATAGGTACTTGAACAGAAACATTACCGTTAACAATATACGCATAGGTATCGTTATTACCGGGTAATGCCTCGAGAAACATGTCGCTAGCAACATTTGCCGAAACATCATTTTCTGGAGTTGACTCTAAAAATGCATTGAGCATTATTTCAGATAAATCACCTGTATACTTTTCTCTCGTTAGAACTTCTCCCAGTCCATCCCATACATACTCAAGGGTATCTATGGAATCATTATAGTTTTGTGTTACTCCTGGAATCCAAAGATTTTCAGGATCACCAAGATAATCAGCGTAAATACTTCTTGCTTCATCTAAGTTTCCAATGGGATCCTTCCAAAATTCGCCAGCATTTCGTGCATAATCAAAAGGATCAGTCGTAAAATCATCGCCAGCTTCAGTAGCTATAGCCGACAGTACCCCAATTTGAGAAGCGAATAATGCTACCTTTGTAGTAGTTCGCCATCTTTTACTAACTCTAAGTCGTTTTGGTAGAGAGTCGCTATCTAGCCAATGATTCTGTTTTCTACCTACGCCAACAAGTGATAAAGTTGCAGATGAAACTCTTCCGGTTAGGGCTTTAAGTCTTTCTCGAATAGTCTGATTCTCAACTTCTTGCTCAACACTATCTTTATCAAGAAGGTCTTCTTCAGGAGCATCCGGCAAAACAGCAGGATTATTACTTGGTGCTTGATCAGACATAAAGTCTATTAAAGTAAGTTATTATACTTATATAAGTAGATATGTCAATAGTTGTTACATA
>JAUHYY010000022.1 GCA_030426295.1 bacterium | reverse complement strand
TTTGCTTCCTGATTCTCTAGATGCTTTTGTCAGTTTGTTTCGTAGTTTAGTGTCGTTTGAGAATAGGCCAGCGCGCGTATAACCTAAAGCTGTTATGCATGCACCTGTTAAAGTAGCTAGATCAATTATGCATTCAGGTTTGAATTTTTTAACTCCGTATGCGAGAGAGTCGGCAAGGATTAGTCTTCCTTCTGCGTCTGTGTTTGTAATTTCTACAGTTTTACCGTTATATGCAGTTAATATATCGTCTGGTTTATAAGCGTCTCCACCTACTAAGTTTTCTACTGCAGGTACTATTCCAATTATATGTAGTTCGGGTTTCAACTTTGCTATTAGGTTGAATAAGCCAAGAACTGTTGCTCCGCCAGCCATGTCCATTTTCATTCCTTCAATAGAGTTATGGATTTTAAGATTTAGACCACCTGCATCAAAAGTTACACCTTTACCAACAACCATAATTGGTTTTTTGTTTTTAGGTTTGTTTTTGTATTCAAGTATGATTACTTTGCTTTCTTGGTTACTACCTGATGATACGCCTTGAATTAGCCCCATTTTGTTTTTCTTGATTTCTTTTTCGCTAAGTATTGTTGTTTTGATCTTTGAATTTTGTTTAGCAATTTTTTTTGCTGTGTTTGCTAAAGCGCTTGGGGTTATATCTATAGAAGGGGAGTTAACAAGGTCCCTTATTAATATTGTTGATGTACAAAGTTCTTCTGTTTCTGTCAAAAGTTCCTTTAATTTCTTTGTAGGTTTAGATTGAAGAAAGTTAATAGTTTTTAGTTGATGTGCTTTTCTGTCGTCTTCAGTGATGTACTTATCAAATTTGTAGTTTCCGAGTAATAGTCCTTCTACAATGCTTGCTGCATTTTTTTCAGAAAGTGATTCTGATGTAATAGTAATATTTCCTGCATTGTCTTTATTCAGGTGTTTTGAGATTGTATTACCAATATTTCTAAAAAGTTCATCTGATTGGTTTGCTTTTTTGCCTGTGCTTATAACTAAAATATTTAATTGTTTCTTTTCGTATACACAATCGAATTTATAAGTTTTGTTTGCTTTTGTTTTAAAGTTGTTTGCGTTAACTAATTTTGTGAAATCTTTTTTGATTTCATTAGGCAGTAATTTTGATGTGTTTTTTGATAATTTTGCTTCTGGTAAGGGTATAACTACTAATTTTGTAGTTTTCGAGAATTTTTTTGTGATTTGTATTTTCATTATTGTTTTTTAGCATGATTATCATAGTTATTTTAGATTAAATTTCTTATTTTTTCATACATTTTTCGCGTTTATATCAAGGGTTTTATTATTTTAAGGATTATTTAAAGTTTCTTTACTATAATATGAATTTCTATTTGTCTAATTTGACAGTTTTTGATATTGTCTTTGTGAAAATGATAAACATTGTATGAATCTAAGTTTAGGATCAAATATTAGTGATATTGAAGCAGCTGTACCTGACTATAAAGAAGTTGATCAGGTTAGAACTGTTAGCCCTGCTAGATCTGCAGGACCTGCTCGTAAAGAGTCTACAGCTGGATTTGGTCAGTCTACTCCTAGTACTGTTCTAGGTACTGTAAATAGAAGACTTGGTTATATAACTAAAGCTATAGGGTTATAATATTTTTATATTTATAGTGTATATGTTCTAAAATACGCTTTTTTGTGGTATAATATATAGATATAAATTTGTTAAATGACCGAAGAAAAGTCTAATAATGATAAAGTTAATTCAGCTGCTGCGGCTGAAGATATACCTGATTTTTTAAAAACTGGAGATGTTCCAAAGGTTGAACCGGTAGTTGAAGCACCTAGAGAAGAGCCATCTGTAGTTTCTGAAATTAAAGAGGGGGTAAAGCTTGAAGAGGCCGAAGTTGTTGAATCTGTTGAAGATGACTATTCTGCAATGCTTGAGGAGTCTAAGTCTCCTGGTTTTTTGGGACTTATTGATGAGCTTTTGGTTGAACTTAATTTAGAAAGAAAACATTTCTATATGTTGTTTGGATTTTTAGGGTTTTTATTAGTTCTTATTATATTAAGTTTTGTTTTTGTCTTTTCACTTTTTGAGAATGAGCCTGATGCGGTTAATACTAAAGATGAGCCTAAAAAAGTTGTTGTTGAAGAAGTTATTAATGAAGATGATGCTCCAGGATTTCTTAACAGAATCTTCAGTCGTAATACTAAAGATGAACCTGAGATTGAACAAGAGGAAGAGCAGGATGTTACGGTTGATGAAAAGCGTGAAATTGTTTCGTCGATTAAAGACACGACTGATCTTGCGAAGCCTGTAGAGTTACTTTCAGATAGTAATGCTATCGCGAACATTATTAGTTTAGGCGAATCGGAGATAGTGGATGATAAATTGAGTTTTTATGTCCGATCTTATAGAAAGGTAAGAAATATATTTAACACTGATCTATTTAGTTATTTAAATGGAGTAGAGGATAGGCAGAAAGGTTACGATAATTATTTGATACAGTTTAAAGCTTCTAATGAGCAGCTTAAACTTGCTTATAATGATTTACTTAGTGAAATATCTGCTTTTGATACTAGGCTCGATCAATTAGAGAAAGATGTGTTGCAGATTGAAAATGAATTTTTTGCATCACTTGATAATCTTGAATCAGAGGCTTTACCAGATCAATTAGATTCTTTTCAGAATTTGGTCACTAGGAGAGATATTGTTAAGTCTGAGTTAAAGGCTCGTGAAGCTATTGGATTAAAGATACAAGGTGCTTTGCCTGTAATTGCTAGTAAAATTGAAGCTATCGAGCTTAATCAGGATGCATTTGTTAAGGGGGTGAAGGTTGTAGAGTTCCAGCAAGTTGACTTAGATTTAATTATAGAATCTAGATAGCAAAATTGACTATTTCGTAAAGTTGTAATACACTTTAATGGTTTTATTAAGCCATTTTTATATGCTTACTGTAGATCAGTTTTTAAAGAAAATTGATAAGCTTGATGAAGATTTTGATCAGAAAAGAATAAAGCTTGCTTACGATTATGCAGCAAATGCCCATGAGGGGCAGAAGCGATATTCAGGTGAGCCTTACATTACGCATCCATTACAGGTTGCTTATAGATTGCTCGATTTTTCTCCTGATGAGGATATGATTGTAGCTGCCTTGTTACATGATGTCTCTGAGGATACTGAGAAGACCTTAGATGATATTGAGGATGCTTTTGGTCCTTCGGTACGTAATTTAGTTCGTGGGCTTGAAAAGCTTTCTAAAGTTAGATCTCGGATTGATGAACCTGCTATTGAAAATCTGAGGAAAATGTTTGTATCTATGGCTGCTGACATTCGAGTTATTTTGATAAAGCTATGTGACAGGTGGCATAACATGGAAACTTTGGGTCATGTTCGTCCGGAAAAGCAAAAGAGAATTGCTAAAGAAACTTTAGACATTTATGTTCCAATTGCATCTCGTTTAGGTATATATAGGATTAAAAGTGAACTAGAAGATTTGTGTTTTCAGTATGTTTATCCAGACTATTATGACCATATCCATGAGCAGCTTAAGGATTTTACTAAGCAAAGTTCAAAATTTTTGAGTAAGCTTGAATCGACTCTTACTAAATTTTTAACTTCTGAAGGTTATAATGTTTCGATTAGTTCGAGAATGAAAACAAGTTATAGTATTTATAGAAAGTTACGTAGAAAAGGTAAGAGTAATGTTGATGATATTTTTGATGTGTTTGCGTTGAGAATTGTTTTACCAACGGTTTTAGGTTCTAGTGGGGCTGAAGATAATGGTGAGCTCTATAAGGTTTTAGGTGTTATTCATTCTAAATGGACACCTTTAGCTAATCGTTTTAAGGATTATGTGGCTGTTCCAAAGCCAAATGGTTATAGGAGTTTGCATACAACAGTTATTGGGCTTGGGCCTAAAGAATATAATAAGCCTGTAGAGATTCAGTTAAGAACAGAAAAAATGCATCAAGAAGCTGAGTTTGGTGTTGCTTCGCATTTGGTTTATAAAGAAACTGGAGGTAATTCTGCAAAGTCTTGGTTTATGGAGAAAATTGCTCGCCGACCTAAGAAGCAAGTTTTAGAGTCCCAGATTTCTTGGGTTAAAGCTCTAGATCAATTGCAGTCTGAGATTTCAAATAATGCTGAGTTTATCGAAAATTTACAGGTTGATCTTTTTAACGATAGGATTTTTGTTTTAACTCCAGATGGAGAGGTTAAAGATTTACCATTTGGTGCTACACCTATTGATTTCGCATATGCTATTCATACAGATATTGGTAATCGATGCCATATGGCGAAAGTTAATGGTAGCGTTGTACCTTTGGATGCTGAACTTCGGAGTGGGCAAGTAGTAGAAATATTAACTAAGAAAAAAGGGGAGCCTAACCAGTATTGGCTTTCGTTTGTTAAAACAGCAAGTGCTAAAAATAAGATTAAGAATTATTTTAAAGGTAAAGATAGTGAAAAGAATACGAGAGAGGGTAGAGACTTGCTTAATAAGTATTTGGAAAGGATTGGTAAACCTGTATTAGATTCAGACTATTCTATATTAAAGTTTTTTGGTGGTAATAGGCTTACTGTTAGTGAACGTGAAAAAGTTTTAGAAGAAATTGGTCTTGGAATGATTTTACCTTCTCAGGTTGTTAAGGCTGTTTTTCCATTAGAGGATTTATTAACTTCGAATCAACAAATAAAAACAGTAAGAAAAAGTAAAAAATCAAAGAAGAAAGTAATACCAAAAGAGGTTTTAGTTGATGGTCTTAAAGATTTACCTGTTAAATTTGCAAGTTGTTGCAAGCCTAGAATTGGTGACCCGATCGATGGGTTTATTACCCGTGGGAATTCAATTACTGTGCATAAGTCTAATTGTAAGATTTTTAATAGTAGTGAAAAAGATAGAAGAATTGGTGTTTCGTGGGCACATATGAGTGCTAATACCAAATATCGAGTTAACTTGGTAGTTGAGCTCGAAGATCGAATTGGTTTGTTGAGAGATCTTACAATGGTTGTTTCTAATGCAGGAGTAAATATTGTAGATATTTCTTTGCAGCGAAGTACTTCTGAGACAGTTAAATTACGACATTTTATTTTAGAAGTTGATAGTTATGAGCAGCTTGAAAACCTCATGAGTAAAATAGAAAGAATTGATAACATTATCTCAGTTAAGAAAATTGACTAGTAAAGCGAGTTTTCGAGAATGTTTTCAAGATGATTGTTTACTTCATTTTGAGTCTCTATTGGCAGTATCAGCTTTATTGATTGATTTGGTCGGCTCATTGAATAGAACTTAATTACTTTAATAGCATTTTTGCTTAAGTTTTTGTTTTCTTCAGTGTTTGTAGATTCGGCTAAATGCCCTGTCAGTTTTATATATAGAGCGTAGAATATTGTAAGTGCTTCAGATGATTTTTTTTGACTGATTAGTATCTGAATGATTTCTTTTAGTTCATTAAATAGTTCTATATGAGCTTCTTCATTTGGTAGAGTTCTGACTAATACTGAGCAGATTTTTTGTGAGGTATTGAATGTTTCAATATTTTCTGCCAATGGTGGATCGCATAAGTTTATAGCGTTAGTTAGAGTAAAACTTTTGCCGCTGAAATATATTTCAGCATTTATTAATGAAAGAGGTTCGAGTTTACCTGTAAATTTACTGTTTATTTTTTTACTTCCTTTTGCTTTTAGAGTTATTTTTCCGCAGTGTTTTCCGAATGCAATTATAAGTAAATCAGATTCATTTATAGGGAATCTTTTTAATATTATTAATTCATCTTTGATGTGTTTCTTATGCATCGAAGATCTTTTTTGAATTTAAGTAATTGTTCACTGCGTGAAGACTTGTGAGGATTCCAATTGAAACAGATATAACTGCTTCAAGTATAAGTATTTTGGTAATGCTTGGTATTTCAAAGAAATAAGTATTTTCAAGTCCTTGTAGAGGTAGTAATTGTATCATTGCGAGCATTAGTCCAATACCTAATAAGAATGAAAGTCCACCGAGTAAGGCTCCTTCAATTATGAATGGCATTGTTATTTTTCTGAATGTTGCACCTACAAATTGCATTATTTGTATTTCATTTTTTCTTGTATATAGAGTTGTTTTTAGGGCGTTGAAAATTATTAGTCCTCCGGCAGTTATGAATGTGATTATCATCCAAAGCAGTATCTGAAGTGAGAATTGTTTAACTTTTACTAGGTTTGAAACAATATTTTCAATTGTATTGTTGTACTGGTTTTTTACTTCTGATCTGAGTATTGAGTCTTGGTATTTTGATTTAAAGATTTCTTCTTCTAATTTTTCATGATCTTCAATTTCTTTTGTAACTACTTTTATACTTACTGGTAGTGGATTTTCAATTTCGAATTCCGATAAGAACTCAACTGTTGTAGGGTATTTTTCTTCGATTTCTTTGAGTGCATTCTCTTTAGTTACTATTTCTGATGAGATTGTATAGTTGAACTTGTCGATAAATTTTTTCATTTCGTTCTGTTCTTCTATTGTTGTGTCATCTTGTAAGTAAACTACGTAGTTTATTTTGTTTGCCAGTTTATTGACTGAAGTTTTTGTTATTTGGTTTACCGTGATAAGAACATTAAAAATAACTAGTATCAGTGAAATACTAAGTATGGTTGCAACAGTCATAAATCTGTTGCGCTTTAAATTGTTGATGCTTTCGAAAAGTGTTCTCATGCAGTGGCTTTTTTTATTAGTGAAGATTTAAACACCTCTGGTTTGTAAGGTTTGATACGTATTATTTCTGTGTTTAGTTTTTGGTCTATTAGTTCTTTCTGTAGTTTTTGTGTGAATGTGTATTGGTCGTATCCTAGGCAAATGACATCTGGTTTGAATTTTCTGATTACTTCGTATTTGTCTCCTATGTTTCCGAGTACTACTTTTGTATCTATGTTTGATTCTTCAATTTTTTGTTTTCTTTCTATTTCGTTGTGGTCAGGTAGTTCACCTTTTACTTTTTTTACGGTTTCGTCTCGAGCTAGTACTGTGATCATTTCGTGTCCGTGTTTTGAAGCTTCTCGAAGATAATGTTCATGGCCAGCATGAAGATGGTCGAATGTTCCGAATGTCATTACGAGGGTCATAAAATAGGTAGTTTATTAGTAAACATTAAGTCGAATAATAGGATTATTACTGCAATTAACGAACCGATTATAACAGAGTAAACATCGAACAGGCGAGAGTAGTTTCCTTTCTTCATAAGTATAGTTTTCACCAGAGATATAATGTACGCGTACGTGATCAGAAAGAATGGTACGTCAAGCAATCTGTTTACGAGCCATGAGCTTTTGCTAAAGATTTCGTTAACATAAAGCATCCCACTGATTATGTGGGTTAGTCCTACTATCACAAAGAAATAGAAAGAAATTTCGTTTAAGTTTTTCCAGAATTTTTCTTGATCTCTTTTGTCCATATTTCTTTTTGAATATGCATTAATTATATATTTTATATTTAGGATTGTGTAGGAAGACTTTTTTGCTTAAAATTTTGCCCTATATGCTGTAAAGTCTGGGAGATTAACATTCATTTATGAATCTAACAAAAGAACAAGTAGAAAAAATTGCATACCTTGCACGTCTTGGTTTGAATGATGCTGAGATCGAAAAGTTTTCTGATCAGCTGACTGGCATTCTTGATTATGTAGATATGTTAAATGAAGTTGATACAGAAAATGTTGATCCGACTTCGCAGGTTACTGGTTTAGAGAGTGTGATGGAAGAAGACGAGGTTATTGATTATGTTGAAGATAAAAGCCGATTACTTGAAGCTTCTAATTTACCGAAAGAAGCTAGGCAAATTTTAGTTAAATCTATTTTTAATGATTGAGAATTACACAATAAAGCAGCTGATTGATGGTTATAGTGAAGGGAGCTTCTCTTCTACTGAGGTAACTAAGCAATATCTAGAAAGACTTAAGAAGTTGAATCCTGAGTACAATGTATTCGTTAATGTTTCAGAAGATTTGGCTTTAGAGCAAGCTGCAAAAGCTGATAAAGCAATGGAAGCAGGTGATTTCAGTGGATTGATGGGGATCCCTATGGGGCTTAAAGATGTATTTTGTACAGAAGGAATAGAAACTACTGCGTGTTCAAATATGCTTAGAGGTTATGTTCCTCCGTTTAATGCTCCTGTGGTTCAAGATCTTTTTGATGCAGGTGCTGTATGTCTTGGTAAAACTAACACTGATGAATTTACTTGTGGTGTATCGACTGAGACTTCATGTTTTGGAGTAACTAAGAACCCTTATGATGTGACTAAAGTTCCTGGTGGTTCTGGTGGTGGTTCTGCTGCTGCTGTGCCTTTAAACTTTGGTGTATTTGCAATGGGTACTGATACTGGTGGTTCAATTAGGCAACCAGCTTCTTTCTGTAACGGTGTAGGTATGAAAGTCACTTATGGTCGTGTTCCAAGAAGTGGAGTTATTTCTATGGCCTCATCACTTGATACTATTGGTCATAATACAAAGACTGTAGAAGATGCTGCATTGGTTCTTGATATTACTGCTGGTACTCACAGAATGGACCAAACAACTCCTCAAGAAGAGGTAAGAAGTTACACTGATTATATTGGTAAAGATATTTCAGGACTTAAGATTGGATTACCTAAAGAGTACTTCAATGACTCTGTTGATGATGAGGTTCGTGAATTAATTATGGATGCAGTTAAGGTGCTTGAATCAAAAGGTGTGATTGTAAAAGAAGTTAGCCTACCAAATACTAAATACGGCGTTGCTGCTTACTATATTATTTCTCCATCTGAAGTAAGTGCTAATATGGCTCGTTATGATGGGATTCGATATGGAGCTTTACCAGATACTGATATTAATGATCTTGAAGAACAATATTTAAAGACTCGTGGTCTTGGTTTCGGCGATGAAATGAAGCGAAGAATAATGATAGGTACTTATGCATTATCTTCTGGTTACTACGATGCTTACTATCTAAAAGCTCAAAAGGTTCGAACTGTATTGATTCAAGAATTTGAAGAAGTGTTTAAAGATGTTGATGTATTGATGGGGCCTGTTTCTCCTTTCCCTGCATTTGGAATAGGTGAGAAGGTTTCTGATCCAGTTTCGATGTACGTTGCTGATGCGTTAACTATTCCTTCAAGTTTGGCTGGTATTCCTGGTATTTCTGTTCCGGCTGGATTTACAAAAGCTGGATTGCCAGTTGGTTTACATATTATGGCTCCGCAGTTTGAAGAAGGGTTGCTGTTCCAGTTCGGTTCAGCTTATGAATCTGAAACTGAGTTCTGGAAACAAGTTCCTAGTGTATAGCAGTTAACAAGAACCTTTCGAGTTCGAAGAGTAGTTCTGTTTTGTTGTTTTTTGAATATTTGAGTTGGCCTCTTTTTATTTTTGAATCTATTTCTAATAGTTTCGTCATTAGCACCTGTAATTTTCTTGCTGGAAAATTCTCAACCTGCATCACTAGTTTCTTAACAATGAATGGTTGTAGTTTTGCTTTTTTAGCGATATCGAATGCGTTTAATCCTTGCGCTTTGAGGTACTTAATTGAAAGCAGTAGTCTGATTTGTCGCATAACTAAATGTAGTATCATCATTAAATCTTCGCCGCTCTCGCTTAATTCTTGAAGCGTGTTAATGCATTTTTGCGTTTGCTTGGTTGATAGGTCGTCCATAAGTCTGAATACTGATGTATGAGCATCAAATCTTACTAGTTGTTGTATTTCAGTTTTTGTGATTTCGTTTCCTTCAGTGTATAAAGATAGTTTTTTTGCTTCATTAAGGATCTTGTAAGGATTTTCATTTAGGTTTGAGACAAGTTCGTCTGCAAGAATTGGATTAATTGTTTTTTCGTTTTTTGAGAGCTCTTTAATTAGTGATTTTTTTAGTTCAGATTTGGACTGTTCAAAGTTTTTAACTTGGCCAATTTTTGAGAGTCTTTTTATTATAGTCGCGTTTTTTGCAATTTTTTCTTCTTCGATTAAGACTAAGATAGTAGTTTCAGGTATCTCTTTTAGTGCATCAGTGAATTTGTCGTATTTATCGTCTTTGTGATGATTTGTATATAAGTTGTAAGCGATTATCAGTCTATTATCGCCTAAGAATGGTGGGGTGTTTATTTCATTAAGCAACCCAGAAAGTTCATAGTCTTTTAGAATTGAGAGATTAGGACTATCTGGGTATTTTTTTAAGAATTTCTTTTTCCAAGCTTGAACTTCGTCTTGAATAGACTTTTGATCTTCTCCGTAGAATAAGTAAATGTTTTGCATAGGCATTAATCTTAATATCAAGATCAAGATTAATCAATTGCCTATTCATAAATCGTACTTCCGGTAGCAGTTTGGAATTGGTTGAATTCAACAACTGCTTCTAGACCTGGAGGAGTGTTACCAACGATTCTACCATCGTATCTAACAGTAACAGTACCTCTGTCTCGGCTCAAGTCACCAGCGACAGTTTGACCTTTGAATAGTGGTTGAATGTCACCGAATACTGAGCCGGTATGAGTGTAAAGTTTACTTGATGATGAGGCTCGTTTAATTGACCCTCCTTTGATGGCGAATATACCAACTGTGTCTGAAACTTCGTCTCCGAGGATTATATCACCTCCTATTACCACGAATGCGATAATAGTGTTGTTTGATCCAGGAGCGTACTCAAGATTTGAGTTGATAATTAGATTAGCGTTTTCAACTATGATTGTTTTAGGCGAACCATCGATTTCTAGGGTAGTTCCACCTGAACCAATTATTAAGTTTTGACCGTCAGCTTTTCTGTATACTTTGTTCTTTGGATTTGGGTTTCCTGGGTAGCTGTCTAATTGATCTTCTCTTAGGTTTGATAGGGTTCCAACATTGTTAAGTGTTGTATTCCCTCTAGCAATTCTTGCTATACCTCTTAGTAAGCTTTGTTCAGCTTCACCTGCTATGTATTCTGCAGTTTGTAGTACAGCAGATTCACAGATTGAACTTGAGAAGTTTTTTGCTACGTCTTTGAATTGTTCTGGAATAGGAACTAGTGGATTATTTGTACCACTGTTTTCACAAATTCTATGTGGTGCAACGTTGATTGATTCAGAACCAGTGCTTGGAGCTTCTTGTTCGTCTGGTGTGTCTGGTACGAATACTGGACCTTCTGAACTTGTTCTATTACTACAACTAGCTACATCGATTAGGCCATCGAATCCATCTTCTAAGAATACGTCACCGAATCCTCTTGAAAGAATGAACGGACAAGTAGCTGTAACTTTTTGAGAAGCGGATAAGTTATAGATATCTGAAACTGTATTTACGAATTCTTCACCACAGAAGTTTTCAAGAACTCCACATGTTTCTTCAGTTAGAGCTGATTCAACTCTAGCTTGATAGGTCACTACAACTTCTTGGTTTCTTCTTGCTAGTAGGTCAGCGCCTTGGATTGTAAGACCTTCGTCTGAATAAATCGTACCGCTATATTGAGCAGGTGGTAGGTTTATTCTTTGTGATCCAGCAATTGGAGTTAGAAGACCGCTTATATTTAATTCTGGGTTAGCACCTTGAATTCCCCCAGCAATGTTATCGAGTAGAGTAGCTGTAGAGAATTGACCATCGAAGAATCCGGCAAGAGGTAAGTATCTAACTGTATAAGTTACGATATCTGTTCCTGATACGTATTTTCTATCTACTGATTTAGTGATTTCTGCAGGTTTGTCACCTGGTAGATCACGTGTTTGTATAACGTCGCTACAAATTCCAGGGCTTGCTTCATACTCGTCTGGATCTGAAAGATGTACTCTGATTGTTGTTCCAGGTTCACATCCGCTAACGATTACTGTGTTAGAAACGTGAGTTCTAATAGCAGCATTTCTTGTTTGTGTACCATCAGTGAAAATTACATCTGCGTTGTTTGATCTCCACACTACTTCAGTGTCGTAATCACCATGGCCGTCTAATAGAAGTTTTATTGGGCTTCCGTTAGCAGGGCAGTAAGCAGTTCTGTAACCAAAAGTTGTTCTGGCTGCACGTTTGATTTCGAATCCAGGGCAGATTTCTCCAATTGGAGGTCGGTCGCTTATTGCAAAATCTGAACAGATGTTTGGAGTTTCTTCTTTCGCATTTGGTACATCAATTGAAACTCTTTGAGTTCCATCAAGTGGGAATGTAGGAGTGAATGATCTAGCGTTGCTGGTTTGTCTTTGAATAGTCTCTCCTTCTGCATTTTCTACTGTCCATGTAAATGGTCCTTCGAAGCTAGAAGGTTCTAGTCTATCAATTTCAAATCTTGGTCTACCACCATTGTCTTCGTAGTCGTATCTGTTTGGTGAAATTTCAAGTAGTTCACAAACTCTTGGTTCTAGATCTTTGAATGTAATATTTCTAATACATCTAGATCTATGACCTTGAACGTAGGCAGTTATTTCTGTGTTTTCATTTATGTTTTCGACTGTGATTGTTTTACCGTTACCTGATCTTGATGCGATGTCTGCATTTTGAACATCCCATACAACTGTTCCATTGAATCCATCTGGAGTGATTTCTGCAGTTACAGTTAGTCGACCTGTTTCGTTTACTCGAGAGTATTCCTCAGCGTCATATCTAAGGCTTAAGTTTTCACAAGTTAAAGCATCGTTGAAGAATTGAGGATCTTCACATTGTGATCCCTCACCAGGAACGTATGCCGTAACAATTGTTGATCTGTCCCAATCTCTTACTGTGATAAATCTTTTATCCCTACTTAGTGTAGATGTTCCAGCACCAACGTGTCTTGGTTCAGCAATTCTATTACGGTATGGACTTTCTGGACCAACGCTAATACCTAGAGTTGTAGTTTCACCTACATTTAGGCTTGAAATTGGTTCAGTAGGGAATAATTCTAAGAAGTCACATTGTTCTATAACAAAGTTATCGAAAGGGATTTGTGTTCTACATGGCCTGTTATCAGCAACTCTTACATCAAGTACTGTAGAAGAGTCCCAGTTAGTAACAT
>JAUHYY010000021.1 GCA_030426295.1 bacterium | reverse complement strand
GAAGCCTGGTAAAAGCGGGCTTTTATGGTGAAATAATATTATTTCACCATAAAAAGAGTGCATAGCAAGTACTTATTGATATTATACGAATACCTCTTTAAGCCCTTGATAAGGCGCATGTGAGTATGCATCGAATATACAATCACGATTATGCCCAGAAAAACATGTAACAAAACACGTAACCACTTCGTTATATATGGCGACACGTGAAAGCGCATAAGCAAGCCAAAAAACTCGGATATGAGTAATCAAAAAATGAATTACATAATATTGAGTAGGCATGTCACCTATAAATCGGCTTATGTACTACTAAAACTTTGACTTTGACTAGTCGGACTGATAAATTCACTGTTGATAACTGCACTCGTAGGTGAGTGTGAGTACCCGAGCGCCAGACGTAAAGAGAGAAGACATATATATACAATCGAAAATTGATTACCTACGTTCATTGAAATATTGGAAAGGCAAACGAAAGAAATGAAACACATTATATTAAATACACTTTATAGCTGGTCCGTAGTTGAACCACATATAAAGGTGAATAACTAAATCAACTGCGCTTTATTTATAAATATTTCTTAACTCGATATACATTATGGATATATCAAGAAGTTTAAACAAACTGCGAAAAGTAGTTGCTTCATTCACTGTTGCTACACTTATCGCATCTCTTCTTGTGATCGCTCCTGCACACGCTGCAGTTCCGTCTGAGTTCTCTTGGGCTGAATCAGCTGCTGAAGCATTGGGTGATCCAGAATTCTTCACGTCAGAAGCTCTTGGAGCAGACGTGACAAAATGTGTGTTCTCACAAATGTTGATGAACGCATTAGAACTAGATGCAGCTCCTGAGTCTGCAGAAGGTTTCAGCGACGTACCTGAATGGGCTATGGACGCTGTAGGTGCTATGGTAGCTAACGGTATCGCTGAAGGGCGAGACGCGGAAGCTGGACTATTCGGTTGTGCAGACTCTATGTCTAGAGCCGAAGCTGTAGTTATGGCATCAAACGCATTCAACCTATGCTCTCTAGAAGGAGCTGCGGACGGTTCAGTTGACGCTGACGACTTCGTAGGTGTTGAATGGGCTGTAGAAGCATTCGAATGCTCTATGGGTCTAGGTGTTGTTACTCAAGCAAGACCAACTGATACTATGCGTAAAGCAGAAGCTTTCAAGCTTACTTATAGCGCTATGGATCCAGTAAACAATGTGGTTGAAGAAGAAGTTGAATCAGGAGACCTTATGGTTTCTTTCTCTTCTGACAACCCATCAGACGGAAACGTTGTAGTTGATGCAGGTTCTAACATTGCTCAAGCTAGAGCTCATGTTGGTTCATTCGACTTCGAAGCTGGAGACGGTGACGTTGACGTAGAAAGCGTAACTTTCACTAGATCAGGATTCCTAAACGATGCTGATGTAAGCGAACTTTACCTTTATCTAGATGGTGAATTCCTATCGGATGGTCCATCAAACGTTGATACTAGAGAATTTGTTTTCTCTGGAAGCAACGTACTTTTCTCAGTTGATGAAGGAGAAGAAGTGCAACTTGATTTATATATCGACGTTGCAGGGACTCATAATCCATCAACAACTTTCGGATTCGACATTGCTTCTGTAAGCGACGTAGTAGTTTCTGAAGGTTCAGTTTCAGGTTCATTCCCATTAGAAGGGTCTAGCTTTGAAACAGTTGATTCAACTGTAAATCAACTTACTTTCGATATTGCTAATGAAGATGCTGAAGAACTAGAAATTGGTTCTCAAGATGTTTACTTAGCAGAGCTAAACCTAAGCGGTACTGATGTACTAGTTCATGGTTTCGCTGTTGAAATGGTAGGTACTTTATCTTCAGGTGATCTTACTGACTTCTCTCTAGAAGTTAAAGACACAAGAGAAGAAGTTGAAGCTGACGTAAGCGTTAGCGGAAAGAAAGTAACTTTCTCAAACGTTGACATTGAATTAGATGGTAACGAAGATTTCTACATTGTTGGTGATATCGTAGACGGTGCAAGCCGAACATTTACTTTCCAAGTTGATGAAGTAAGAGATATCGATGCAGAAGACATGGAGCTTGGAGTACTAGTTGCCCCAACTACAAACTTCGCAGGAGATTTCTCTAACCAAGGAACTCAAACTATTACAGCTGGTGACTTCACAATGGATCTTTCTGACGATTCACCACTTGGTAATGTTGCTGATGAAGCTACAAGCCAAGTTCTAGCTAGATACGAGTTCACTGCAAAAGGTGAAAGAACTAAAATTACTGCTATCGACTTAGAAATAGAATCAGCTAATGGTGATTCTATGTCTATTAAGAACGTAAAAGTTCTTGCAGATGGATCTCAAAAAGGTTCAACTGTTACAACTATGGCTGTAGATAATGTTGACGACGATGATAACAATAACTTCACATTCGGAAGTTCATTCATTGTTAACCTAGGTGAAACTGTTGTAGTAGAAATTATTGGTAACCTTGATGATGCAACTGTTACTGCAGGAGAAGTGTTAAATGTTAGAGGTGTAGCTGCTGGTGTAGATTACACTCTTCTAGATTCTGACACTGAGTCTACAGCTTCATTGCCAGACGGTTACGAATTAGTAGTTGCTACTGGATCTCTTACATCAGTTCTAGATTCAGAAAGCCCACAATCTGCTGTTGTAGTAATGGGTACAACTACTGAAGTAGGTAGATGGGAACTAGAAGCAGATGATTCAGATATCGAAGTAAGAGAAATCAGATTCGATGATGCTACTGCAAGTCTAGTTTCTGCAGTTACATCTGCTACTGCAACTCTATACCTAGATGGTGAAGAAGTTGATTCAGTTACAAGAAGTATCAAAGATACAGACGCAATCTGGTTTGGTAATGATGCTGACGATGAAAATTACGACAGTACTACAAACCTAGATTGGGACCTTGAAGAAGGTGAAATCTATGAATTAGCTCTTGAGTTAACATTCAAAGGTAACACTACTGGTGCTTCGGCTCCAACTTCAGGTGATACACTAACTCTTGAGTTAGATGCTTTCACTTATTACAATGGAATTTCTGAAACTGCTGAAGCTGACGACGCAAGAGATGTTGCAGCTGACACACACGAACTTAGAGCTTCTCACTTAGCAGTAGCTGAAGTAACTTCAAGCTACACTAACCAACCAATTGGTGGTGCAGATGACGAAGTTATGAAATTCTCTGCTTCTGAACTAAGTGGTGAAGAAAGAGCTACAGTGACAGCTATTACTTTCACTGTTTCTGACTCTGGTACAGGTACTGGTACTGACAACTTCGAAATTAGAAGAGGATCTACTAGTGGTACTTTAGTAGCTGTTCTAGATAACGCTACTCCAGCTACTGATACATGTACTGTTTCAGACGGTCTATTCACTATCACTGCGCATGGTCTAACTGTTGGTCAAGTATTCGATTACGATGCTGACGAAGATGGTACAAAAGAACTAGAAGGTGTTGTAACTAATGTTATATCAGCTAATACTTTTGTTGCTGTTAACCTAAATACAGGTGCTCAAATAGCTGATGATGCTGGAGCAGATTGTGATGCTGGTACAGCTGTATTCGCAGAGGAAGCTACATTATATGTACCATTCCTTTCTGAATCACTAGGTAGAATTTCTGCAGGTGATTCAAATACATTCGTTGTTACAACTGATCTTACTGGATTCAGTGGATCAACTGATAACATAACACTATCTATTTCTGATTCATCAGACGTAAGATGGTGGGATAACGCTGAAGTTGACGGGACACTAACACTAGAAGGTGCTGATGGTGATCTTACTGATGCTGATGGCGAAGACTTTACATCAAGCTACATTGATGAATTCTCTGTACAATCTGTATGGGATAGAGACTAATAAGATAATCAACCTCAAGCACTTAGCTTGAACAAGATAAATCTTCAAAAAGCCCCTCCTTAATTGGAGGGGCTTTTTTTGTATCTAAAAATAAAATGAAAATTAATTAAACCTGCGTTGGTATTTTTGGCTTTCTTTACTCCATCTATAACGAGTAACAGAACCTCCACCATTAAAGGCGTAAGAATCACAAAAAGCCTCAGGGCAAACTACCTGAAATTCCCTTCTTAAGTTAGAAACTAATTGCATGCGCTCAGCAATTGAGACTTCGTTATAGTCAACAGTAAGAGCAGCTATTTCTCGGCACAGATTTCGTGACTCTTCATCATCTAGTGCTTCTCGTCCACCAGGTGTAGATACGTTGTTCATTTGAATATATTACTTTATAAAAAAATGTAACAAACTAGACATCAAAGTCAAAACCCTTTTATACTACGAAGCCATAAAACCAAGCCATGCAAAACCTAAATCTCAAACTCGACCCCAAAAATGATGTCGTATTCATAGGTGGCTCAACAGCTACAGGAAAGACATCTTTAGGCGTACAGCTCGCAAAGGAGCATAATGGAGCAGTTATATCAGCAGATTCAAGGCAGATCTACATTGGTATGGATATCGGTACAGCAAAAGCAGCCCCTAGACTAGAGATTCCAGACACAACAGAAGGACTATGGGCAATCCCATATAAATACGATGGAGTAGATCACTATTTAATGGACATCGTATATCCAAATGAACGATATACTTTGTTCGACTTCAAAACACATGCTTACGAATTAATTAAACGCCTGCAGAGCGAAAACATCCTGCCGATAGTAGTTGGAGGGACAGGTCTCTACTTGGATGCTCTAATCGCAAATTATGAGCTCAAAGCTGACAAGGCAGAAGATTTAGAAGTTAAACGAGCACTAGAAGCCAGAATAAAAGAAGAGGGAAGCCAAAAACTGTGGCAAGAATTAAACGAAATCGACCCAGATGCAGCAGGTGAAATCCACCCAAACAATCCAAGATACATAGTTAGAGCTCTAGAACTTTATAAAGTCACGGGTAAAACAAAGTCAGAAAACACAAAGACCGGGAAGCCGCCATTCAACCCCGTACTAATCGGAATAAGTTACCCAAGAGAAGTAATATACCAAAGAGTAGAAGACAGAATCGACATTATGATGCAACAAGGACTAATTGAAGAAACCAAAGAACTACTCTCAAAGTACGACCCAGAATTACCTTCAATGAGCTCACTTGGCTACAAAGAGATTAAAATGTACTTAGATAATGAACTAAGCCTTGAAGAAGCAACAGACTTATTTAAGCAAAAGACAAGAAACTTCGCTAAAAGACAGATTACATGGTTTAAGAGATACGAAGATATGACTTGGATCAGCCCTAATAATAATACCTAGTTATAATTATGTATCACGTATTATGTATTATTAGTCCTGGCTTATCTTAAAGTCGATAACATGTAGTTCGATATCGTTTCGACCATTGTATGTGCTGATATCAAGATGGCAGGCTAGATCTACTCTTGTGAACTCAGGCACTTGTTTGTGTTTGTCTCCCATATTGAATGCAATGAATTTAAAGTCATTTGTATCGATACGAGCTTTACCAAGCAGATGTTTGCGTTCATGCCCTACTCTACGCATATTTTGTAGATATACACCTTTGATCAAGAATACAGGGCGGTTATTTTTCATGCCAAATGGTCGTAGACGGTTAATTTGTTCAACAGTATTGTTATTGATCTCTTTGTATGTGAGTTCAGCGTCTATTTCGAGTTCAGGGTGAACTTCTTCTTCTCCAAGCATTTCACGTGCATGAACCTGCATACTATGAATAAACTGGTCTTTGTTTTCTTTAGGCAAAGTGAATCCAGCAGCTTGTACATGACCCCCAAAGTTTTCTAGGTATTTTGAGTTGTTTCCCAAAGCATCTACTAAATTGAAATATTCTGGGCCTCTAGCTGATCCTACGTATGCGTCAGCTCTTTCTTCCATGATAATCGTAGGTTTCGACATTCTACTCGCTAAACGACCAGCAATAATACCAATTAGTCCTGGATGCCAGCTCGGATGGTAAGCGATAAGTATCTTCTCTCTTTTTTGCTTTTTAACAATATGCTCAGCTTCTTTCATTATTAGTTCAGTAAGCCTTTGCCGTTCTTTATTAATAGTTTCAAGCTTTTGAGCTTTAGCCATTGCTGATTCCCCATCAGATAAGAACAACTGAAGTGCAATATATGCGCTTTCTAATCTTCCTGCAGCGTTCAAGCGTGGCGATAAACGATAAGATACATGGTTTGTATGAACATCTTCGTTATCACGGATTCCACAAATTTCTTGAAGGTGTTTAAGGCCTTCCCAGTTAGTATTTTTGATTTGTCTAAGCCCTTCTTTAACAATGATACGGTTTTCTCCGACTAGAGGGCCAAGATCTGCAACTGTACCAAGCGTAGCTAGGTCGATATATTTTCTAAGCTCATTTTCATACTCTGAAACAGACTTAAATTCTTTGATTAGCGCATCAGCAAGCTTAAAAGCTACTCCTGCACCAGTCAATTCAGAGAACGGATAACTACAGTTTGTTTTTTTTGGATGTAAAATTGCATCAGCTTCCTCTGGGATTTGCTCAGGAACTGTATGATGATCAGTGATAATAACCTTCATACCAAGTTTTTTTGCAAGTTTAACTTCATTATGGCACGCAATACCACAATCTGTGGTAATAATAAGATTTGTTCCAACATCAGCCATTTCTTCTATTTTCTTTTCTGTTAAACCATAGCCATCCTCAACTCTATGAGGCAGACGGTAGCTTACTTGAGCACCTAGAGACTGAAGAAGTAACACTAAAATAGCTGTACCTGTGATTCCATCAACATCATAATCACCGTAAATAACTATTTTCTCATCATTTTTAATCGCTTCTTTTATGATACCTACTGCTTTATCCATATCGTGCATTAGATATGGGTCATACATCTTATTAAAATCGGGGTTCAGATATTGAGTTACAGCATCATCATCTTCTATACCACGATTGATAAGTAGCTTTTCTAGTAAGGTTAGACCTGGATCAGCAGATAGAATCCTCCATCGCTTTCCAAGCAAAGAGACATCATTCATGTCTTTAGTTCAATATGTATTAATTAGTAACCATTCTTGGTCTTTCTAATACGGAGTATATTACCTGAATCAATTTTTGGGAAGTTAAAATATATTAGAGATTTTACTATTGAAATAGTCCTCAAGGAGGGATATAGTAAGCAACCTTTTATCTTAAGTCATACCTTTGACTTAATCACTAAATTGTGTTATAATTCTAAGATTAATAAGTTATAAATGTTAGATTTCAATCAAGCAATAGCGACTATACAACTGAGCAATAACATTCTGATATTGCCTTCTACTCCAGCTGATGGGGATTCAATCAGTAGTGCTCTTGCTTTATATATTGTACTCAAGGCACAAGGTAAGACTCCAACAGTCCTGCTTACTAAAGATGTGCCAGACATTTATAAGTTCCTACCAGAATCAGGAGTAATTACTAAAGATGCAGACATCGATCCAAACTTCGTAATGAGTGTAGATTTACAAGGAATAAATGTAAAAGACGTAAGTTATGAAGTCCTCGACGGTAAAGTAAACATAGTAATTAGCCCTGAACAGGGTAGACTTAGCCAAGAACAAGTTAGTTTCCCAGAGCCTGCAAACAAGTATGACCTTCTTGTAACAGTTGATTGTAATGATTTAACACAACTTGGAGAGTTCTATACAAGTAACGGAAACATCTTTGGACAAATCCCATCAATCAACATTGATCACCACGCAAGTAATGGAAACTTTGCTTCAATTAACTTAGTAGACACATCTGCAAGTTCGACTACTCAAGTATTAGTATCAATGTTCAACCAAATGAACGTTCAAATGACTCCAGACCTGGCCACTCTTTTATTAGCTGGGATTATTACAGATACTGGTAGTTTCCAAAATACTAATACAACACCTGAAAGTTTCGATATTGCTGCAGATTTGATCGATAAAGGTGCAAGACAGCAAGAAATTATTAAACACGTATACAAGACTAAACAGCTTGAAACACTTAAATTATGGGGGAGAATCCTTTCAAATATTAATGTTGAAGCTGACAGCAAGCTTGTATGGGTAGCCGTAACTAGAGCAATGCTAGCCGAAACAGGCACAACAGAACACGATATCGGTGATATTATCGATGAACTACTTGGTAACGCAGAAGAAGCAGAAGTAGTATTAATGCTTATAGAAAAAGCCGATGGATCACTACACGGTAGTATTAGAACTACAAGCGACCAAAGAGATGCAACTAAGATTGCAGGTCTTTATGGTGGTGGAGGACACACACGTGCTGCAGGATTCACAATTATGAACACAACAGTTGCAGATCGTGGACAAGAAATCATTAATGCTGTTAAGGGATTAAATGGATCACCTGTTCCACCAGCTCAACCGGCTGCAGAGCCTGTACAGCAACCTGAACCTACACCTATTCCTGAGCCAGCTCCACAACCAGAACCTACACCTATTCCTGAGCCAGCTCCACAACCAGAACCTGCACCGCAAGCGGTAGTAGAGCAAGTTGTACAGCCTGCCCCACAACCAATAGTGGAAAGCCAACCTGAACCTACGCCAGAACCTGCCCCGCAATCAGTGGTAGAAAGCCAGCCTCAACCAACTCCAGAACCAGTAGTTGAAGCGCCAGTTCCAGATTTTCTAAAACCAGTAGCTCAGCCTGAGACTCCTACTCCAGCTCCATCAGAAGATCCAGAGAAGAGAATCGATGAATTGACAAGAAACTTTGTTGCACCTGAGAAGACAGAAGAGCAAGAAAATCAACCGCCAACAGGACCTCCAGCACCATTAATTTAAAAATTATTTACATATATTTAAGCTTTATTCTAAACTAAGTCGTAGAATAGAAGAAAAACTTTTATATTTCATATCTCATCCAACCCCTCTTAAGTACGCAATAAAATGACAGGAACACAAAACCTCTATAGGTTCCGAATTGGGGACTATAGAGTCTTTTTGAGCTAAATTAAAATAAGGAAATTATAGTTCGTATGATACTCGATATAAAATATAGAAGAGATGCTTACAATAAAATTTGACATGCGTCAAACTAAGTGGTATAAAGTATACTCGATATTTATTTACATATTTATGGGTATTCTGAGTACTTTAGAGCAAGCAATGGTTAGCGCTGCTAACAGAAGAGATTCTGGTGTACACATGATCCCTACAGCATTATTGCCTATTCCTGATCCAGTAGGAGAGAAAGCAGAAGAGACTATTGCAAATGTAGGTGGAATAGTAGATGTATATCGGGGATTACTAAACGGTGTATACGCCTAACAATAATCCATGCCAACTCAAAGAAAAGAATTTTCAACAGCTCCATATCTAGTTGTACCTCAAGGAACCACAGATCATCCTACACGGATAGAAAACAGTTTTAGACGTGCATTACAGAATGGGGAAGGACTAGAAGCTATAGATAGAATTGCCATCATACGAGATAATCTAGATGCTTTTTTTGAACAGGATCCAATAATGGCTCTTTATAGGATTTTTGTTAAGTCTCCAGATAACTTTAGAGGAGATATTTTCGAGCAAAAAGTTACAATTGCAGAACCACCTCTAAAGGAATTGAATGACGATTTAGTAGATACAGATGGTGCAAACGAACTTGTTGAGATCATTGATAAAACTATTTCAAGAAACTTTGCAGGTCATAGAGACCACGAAACAGCATGTTTTACAATTAAAGGGATAGTTTCACTAATTGATTTCAGCGATCTATTTGATGAAGATAAAGACTACTCGGACGAAGAGATTGCAGATCTAATTTATCTCGACTTAAAGGAACGGCTGCAAAACTGTAAAGATGAGTGTAGAGCCGAAATCATTAGATATTTTGAAGCTAGAAAAGCAGAGTACTCTGGTCGTGCAAGAGAATTAACTGATATCATTATTACTTCAACTGAAGATACTTCGAGCGAAGCTGATGAATTGAACATCCTTACTTCAAGAATTAGTAACCTAAGAGCATATATTGAAAAGCTAGAAAAAGGAGAAGGATTAGTCCTAGGTATTGGCGGTAGCCCTTTTAGAATTGAAGCAGAAGACTCAAGATCACTAGAAGCATTCAGAGAGGTAGTTAGCGCAGATTTAAAAACCACAATAGCTTCAAGATCAGCAAACGCGAGACTTAAGGACCAAGACAAAAAAGAGCTTCACCCAGGACAAACAGAAAGAACTGGTATTCAGGTTTTAACAACTTTACAGTATCCAATTGCAGATCTAATGGCTCTTAGAACTAAGATTGTTAGAGCTATTATGGGGATAGAAGAAGAATCTAGTGAAGTAAAAAATTGGGCATCAATACTAAGAATCGATCCTGAGACACAAGATATATTTGATTTAGATGGTAATATAGTAGTTGAACCTGGAATTCTAAAGATGATCCGAAAGAAGCATATCTATAAGGGTAGTGCTCCATATATGAGATTGCTTGAAAAAGATCCTGGTTTTGAAGAGAAACTAGCTCTTATTGAAAAATTCATTGAAGGAGGGATAAGCCCTCTTGATTACATCCCAAATTTCGTGGCAGATGAGATTGATGTCTTCCATAAACGTGTAGTACAAGCACTAGATCTTGATGAACAGGTGGACGCTCTAGCAGATAAAGAAGATGTGAATCCAATAGAAATAGGTGAACTCAACTCTAGAGTAGATCGACTGTTACAGGAATCATTAAAAAACAGAGCAGGTGGGCAGTTTCTGTCACAGTATGGCCTAATCAGAAGAATAGTTGATCAAGCGAGTATCGGATCTGTTCTATATATCGGTGATAGAAGAAACATGTGGGTCGACAATACAATGGCGTATTGGGGAATGGCAATGGAACTTGTTGAACAGCTTACAGAAGCTGCATTAAGAGAACTGCCACATATCATATTAGATCCTGAATTTGATGAATTAGCACAAGATCTTAAGCTTAATCCTGATTTCCAAAAGTGGGCTCAGCAATGTGCGACTGAAGAGCGTCACCAAAGAATGTTAGCAGGATTTGATAGTGAAGATATTCAGTTCGCAGAAACACCTATACGTGCTTATCTAAAAGTTGTTATGAAGGACATCCTTCTTCCCGATAGAAGATTTAGAACTCTCTGGATGAAGTATTTCGATTGGGATTTCGACAAAGATATCACAGGATATCTCTTGAAGGGATGCGATAAACCTACAGATGAATTCAAAGATGATTTAGAAACTATCCAGCTTCAAAACCCTGAAATAGTTGGTACAGAGCTTGTAGGAGATGAATTCACATGTATTGCTAGAGGTGTAACCGAAACTGACCAAGGAATAATAAGGATTGCCGAAAACATCCGTAACGAAGTAAACGCAAGAGTAGCAGTTGTTGTTATAGATATAGATCTCGAACCTATTATACAAGAAAGTGAAGATCCCGTTAAAGAACTGGCTTCACTTGTAACTAAATTGAATACACTAGCAGAAGAAGAGCTTGTAAGAGCAAAAGACGACGAATACAACGGAAAAACAACTCCGATTAGAATATTCAAAGCAAGTGACCTAAGAGGTCAAGAGCCAGATTTTTTCTACTCGCCTGCTCAACTAGAAACAGCATCTGCTGAGTAGTCTATAACACCTTCTTCAGCCACTTACCTGTATACGAAGTCTTGTGCTTCGCAACTTCTTCAGGGGTACCAGTTATAAGTATTTCACCACCTTTATCACCTCCATCAGGACCAAGATCAATAATATGGTCTACGGCTTTTACAACATCAAGTGTATGCTCAATCGTGATTACCGTATTACCTTTATCTACCAGCCTTTGCAGTACATCAAGAAGCTTCTTAACATCTGCAAAATGAAGACCCGTTGTAGGTTCATCTAAAATGTATAGTGTTTTACCAGTGGATCTCTTAGAAAGCTCAGTAGCAAGCTTGATTCTTTGTGCTTCACCACCTGAAAGCTGAGTAGCCGGTTGCCCTAAATGAATATACCCAAGCCCTACAGAAACAAGGGTTTCAAGTTTAGTTTTAATAGGCGGAATATTTTTAAAAAACTCAGCTCCCTCTTCAGCAGTTAGCTCAAGAACATCAGCAATATTCTTGCCTCTATAAGTCACTTCAAGAGTTTCAGAGTTATATCTAGACCCATTACAAACTTCACAAGTCACATAAATATCAGGCAAGAAGTGCATTTCAATCTTCTTAACCCCGTCACCAGCACATGATTCACAACGACCTCCTTTAACATTGAAACTAAATCTACCAGGCTTATAACCTCTTAAACGAGACTCAGGAGTTTCAGAGAATAAATTTCTGATATCAGTAAACACGCCAGTATAAGTAGCCGGATTTGATCTAGGTGTTCTACCAATAGGCGACTGATCAATATTAATAATCTTATCTAAATGATTAATCCCTGTAATCTTTTCATGTTCACCAGGAACGGCTTTCGACTGACTATAAAGCTCTTTAGAAACAGCTTTAACTAGAATGTCATTAATCAAAGTTGATTTACCCGAACCAGAAACCCCAGTAACAGCAATAAAAGTCCCAAGAGGGAACTTAGCTGATACATTCTTCAGGTTATGTTCAGATGCATTTACTATCTCTAGAGCTTTACCGTTTCCTTTTCTTCTTTCAGATGGAACATCAATTTTTAGTCTTCCTGACAAGAATCCACCAGTTACAGAATTCTCATCATCCATTACTTCCTGAGGAGTACCATGAGAAACAACTGCACCACCATGCTTACCTGCGCCAGGACCAATATCTAAGATATAATCAGAAGCAAGCATAGTATCAATATCATGCTCAACAACAATCACTGTGTTGCCAATATCTCTTAAGTTAACAAGAGTCTTAATCAGTTTATCGTTATCATTTTGATGAAGACCAATTGATGGCTCATCGAGAACGTACAGCACGCCAGAAAGACGTGAACCGATCTGAGTTGCCAGACGGATACGTTGAGCTTCACCACCGGAAAGAGTGTTGGCTGCCCGGTTC
>JAUHYY010000020.1 GCA_030426295.1 bacterium | reverse complement strand
GACTACCCAGAATTACTAGACAGACATACAAAAAAGCTGGCCGAGTAGGCCAGCTTTTGGTTGTTTTAACTGTAAGAAAAATTATCTAGTAACTGAAATTGTTTCAGATAATTCAGCTGAAGGAGCAGCAACTGTTACACGGTTGTCTGCATCTGTAGCGATTGTATAACCTGTATTGTAAGAACTACAATCAGTGTATGCACCACCTGAAGCTGTTGGATCGAATGGTAGAGCAGCGATGTAGTCTGCTACGATGTCAGAACAAATATCAATTTGACCTGATCCGCTACCTACTACAGTAGCTGTAGTTGTGATTCCAGAAGGAAGAGATCCTCTGTTATCAATTGCGTACTGATGAACAGCACTTAAGATCGCGTTAACGTCTGATCTTCTTTGAGCATTGTTTGCTTGAGATACTTGTCTACCTGGATTAACAGCAACTAGAACGATACCAGCAAGGATCGCAATAATTACAATAACCAAAAGTACTTCAATCAATGTGAAACCTTTTTTATTCATTTGTAAAAGTTTTAAATAAAAATAATTTTGTCTAATTTATTTTATCAAGGAGCTTATACTTTGCAAGGTCGACAGAAGGGAGTCTAACCTCAACAATCTCGATGTCATCAGTATCGTAGATTATCGTTTGCTGTTGATTAATAAAGGCTATGCTTACAATGATGAGTATTAACATCAAGAGTATAGGCGATATGATCGCTATTTTCGTCAAGTGGTTTTTGATTGCCTCAAGCCTCATAGTTAGTTGTTTCTAATAAATATATCAAAGAAGACTTCATGTTTTGCAATTTGATCAAACTCAAATTCGTCTATCAAAATCGAATCAATTGAAAGTACTTCTGTATAAACAGGTAGATTATTTAGGAGTTCAATAAAAGAAAGCAATTGAGTCTTATTGCCTTCAAAGCTGACTCTGTATCTAATGAAGTTTATGGTATTTGCAGGTATTTCAGTAGGGGTATACCGAATCTCAGCATTAATACCAATTGTTTTACTACGGGTTTCAATACTTTGAAGAATAGGAGCTATGTTTTCTTCACTCGGTAAAATCTCATCTAGGTTAGCACGTAGACCTCCATACTCTTCTGAATAGAAAGAAAGTACTTCTTCAAAGTTAAGCTGAATATTTTGTCTAGAATCAAGGATTGCTCTTCGCTCTCGAATACGATCAACTGTTGTGCCGATATAGTATATGGAAACAGCAGTTACAATTAATGAAACTAGTATCATATATATTGATACTCTAAAGATTTGGTTCGATTTGAAAATTTCTTTAAGTTTCATCAGTTGGATTAAGTTCTATACTAATTTCGAATGAGATATCATTACTTTTATCTAAATTTGAAATAGGGAAATCAATTTCACCTATACCATCCATCGCATCAAGCTTGCTCTTGTATGAGAGTAGTGTACTACGAGTATCAGCAACACCATTCACTATTAGGTTACCTGCTTCTTTACTATATGAAAGTCTTGAAAGCGAAACTCCCTCAGGTGAAATAGTGATAAGTTTTTCATAAACTTCTGGTAAATCAACAATCGAGTTATCGAGAGTGTAGAGTTTATTTACTTCAGAATTAAATGAAAGAATATTTTCTTTTAGCTCTGTATACCGCTTACCATAAATGAGTTCCTCAAAGTTTTTAGTTTCTTTATCAAGTTTTTGGAACTCAAATGTGTAATCTAAGGCAAAGTAAGAAAGTATAAATATCAGACCAATATTCATAGTAAGTATAAGCAGCCCTACAAATCCAAGTAATCTACTGAATGCCTTTGTACCAAAGTCTTTACGCTCTTTTTCCGGTAGAAGATTCACGCACTTAGTTGATTGATCATAAAAGAACACCATAGAAATAGATGCAAGTATACCAAATTGGATCTTATTTTTATTGATAGATTCAATTGCTCTTTTACTGTTATTTACATCAGAAGATAAACTTATTGGATCCCACAATTCATCTACATTAAAGTGTAGTCCAATCTTAGCCTCAATGTATTTATAAAGATAAGTATCTTTAAGTGCTTCACCCCATATGTTTAGAGATTTAATATCTTTTAAACAGCTGTCGTTCTGCATCTCAAGTTTAATCTGGTCAACTAATGGGTCAAGTAACGGAAGCTCATTTACAGTTAGCACATGCTTGTCTGGATCAATATATTGAGCAATATTTTCAAGGAACTGCGCATGATTAAATTCAAAAGTAGAAATCGAATTTATAATATTATCTTTTATGCAAAGTAGCTTGATATTGTCTTTGTTCAGTTCGAGTGCAGCAGGTGTTTTTTTATTCGTTACTGTAGGCAGGATTTTATAAGCCTCATGACTATTGGTCACTAGAATTGGTTTTAGCCCAAGATTCTTAAATAAATTTAGGTATTCTTCAAGTATGCTTTTTGATATAGCCGAATACTGAACTGTAGTATTGCCATCAGAAGCATCTCCTTTTGCGTAATCCCAATAAACATCATCTCTTGAGAATGGAATATATTTCTCTGCTTCTTCAGGGATCATTTCTTTAAGCTGTTCACCTTCAACTTTGCCCGGCATATTGAAAAGTTGTGTAAAAGTTAAGTCATCAGGAACAACAAAAAGTAGCTCTTTTGATTTAATTGGATTCGGTACCGTAGAAACAAGCAAGTTTTTAATTTTTTCCTGAAGTGCATTTGGTTCGACTATTCGCCCATTTTTTACAATTCCATTTGGAAGATCAACGCTACCGTAGCCTTGAAGCACTATGCTTTTGTAACCATGATCAAATTCGATGGCATGTATAGAGCTATCGCATAAGTATATCGCTATGTAACCGCTTTTACCTGCCATTAATTTATTTCAAAAGATACAACTTGGACCTGACTAGTTTCTCCGCTTTCAATAAGATTTACTTCAGCATCTATCAGTACAAAGTAATCATTAAGCGTATTTGCCGTAATCGCTATCGTTTTTGTAGAGCCCGCACCAGTTACGGTAATTGTACAAAACCCATCAGCTATATTCAAACTGTCTCCACTATATGAAGAGTCAGACTTAAGTAGAATTAATGTGTCTTCAAAGCAGCTCTGAGCTATGTATTGTGCTTCTGTGCTTAGCCTACGAGAAAGAGTAGATGATAATCCTTGTGTTGATACATTTTGAGATGATGCTAGAAAAACGATAACAATAATCATTACAACCAATGTTGTCATCAAAGCAATGAACCCCGATCTCGTTTTTTTATCAATCATACAAGAAGTTAGCTGAACTAGTTATTGAGAATGTATCTCCGTAAACATTAGAAAAATCTATACTTATTCTAAAAATTTCTTCAGAAATATTTGTATTCAATCTCTCGGCTACAAAAGAATCGACAGTCAGGTCGGTCGAATGAAGATCAGAGAATACGCCATTTACCCCTTTCTGTATTTTGTCGGTGTTCATGCGTAAAGAAATCGTATCAGCATCATTATCTGTGAATACCAGAGTCGAAGGCGAAGATCCGATACTTGAACTCCCTGAATTATATGTTGCACCCGTCTCAACAGTCTTAATGATTTTATTCATTACTAATGAACCTTCAGATATCAGTAAGCTCCGTTCAGAGGTTTGCCCTGAACTTGTAGACAGAAAAAGTCCAACGTTCATAATCACAACAATAATAATCGAAAAAACAACTACATAAAGTAGCGTTTCAATCAGTGTGAATGCTTTGAGTTGATTATTCATATTTAATTGTTACTTCTTCGAGTGAAGGCGTGGAATTACCATCACCAGTCATAAATGCTTTCCATTGAACGTATTGTTCGCCTAAGCGTAGAGGGTCCAAGGTGATTATACCTGGGCTCGTACTATAAAAAGTTGCATCTGTCCCATCTGGACCAACCCATGTAGCAGAACTTACATTTTCTTCAGTATCAGCAGACCGAAGCTGAAAACTAATAGAAGTTCCAGGAGGAGTCGATGCAAGCCAGCTTATACTTTTGATATCATAAGAAGATGATCCTGTATTATGTATGCTTGATTCAAAATCACCGCTACTAGAAAGCACGGTGGAAGATTGTGTAACCATAGCAAGACCTTGGCTAGCTGTATCAGTTGCAAAATAAATAAATCCATCAGTAGCTTTTACGCCATTGGCTTTACCTTGGATATCAAGCACTGTAGGAGAAGGCAAACTTAGTGGGTTAGAGATATCGTAAATTACTGCAGCACCATGATTATTCTCCCCGGCTACATATAGAAAATCATCATATATATCTACGTCACTTGCATAATAACCGAAGTCGTAACTCCCTACCGAAAAAGGTGATGTAGGGTCAGAAACATTAATTACATATAGACCATTAGAAGAATCAGTAGTTGAAACATAAAGATAGCTCCCGGATAAAACAGCTCCACTTAGATCACCTGATGAAACACTTAAAGTTGATTCAAGAGAAGGTGAGTTTGGATTCGATACATCATAAATTCTCAGATCTCCATTAGATAATCCAAGATAAGCATAGTTACCTGAAACCTCGATTGCTGTTCCTGCAGAACCAGCATTTACAGTCGCTGTAGTAAAAGGATTTTCTGGGTCAGAGATATTTACGATAGTCATTGAGTCACTATTGTCATCAACCGCGACATAAACATGATTACCCTGAATCGCTAGTCTATTTGCTGCCTCTTCAACATCATGAGTTTCTTCATCATCTAAATCATCTGGGTCAGAGATATCTACGATCGCAAGCCCATCGTTTCTATCGTCCACCGCAACAAAGGCATAGTCATCCTGAAGAACTACATCAAATCCTTTACCACCTATATTTAAACAATCTAATTCAACTGGATTTTCAGGATCGGTTAGATCTGCAGAACAAAATCCACCATTAGTTTTAGCTACAGCTACATATACAATGTCATCTGAGTACTCAACATTTTTTGCTCGTTCATAAACATTAACTGTCTCAAAATAAGTCGATCCACCTGCTGTAGTTAAAAGCTCAACTTTTCCATTATCAGGTATTGAAAGGTCAGAAGCTAAAACTTCAGTAGTGTTGTTTATACCTGCCCCAAAACTTGTTTCAGTTGTTTGAGTCCAGCTGATTCCAGACCAGTCAGTTAAGTATCTTTGTAAAACTACACTTCTTGAATTAAGCATCACTCCATTCCAAGCAACCGTAACAGTTATGAGCTTGGTTTGGTTGTCTTCGTTATCTCCTTCATCATCAATTTGAGAAGCATCATTCCGCATGACAGAAGAAACCGTCACTGTTCTAGTATAAATACCATCAATTATATCTGTTCCTGAACTAGCTAGTGAGTAGTTACCACTAGATTCACTTAATACATATGATCCATCAGCTAGGTTTAAAAAATTGTCTGATGCAATATTTGAGGCAAGCTCAAGGCCTTCTCGGGCAAGCGCCGTAGCTACTTCTTGGTCTTCACCAATTTCAATTGCTACCTCATTTGAGTAGAAAAGTGTAAAAAGTCCAGACGAAAAAACAGCCACCAAGGCTATAGCAAGTAAAGCCTCTAGAAGTGTAAATCCGTATTTAGAATTTTTGTAAGCCATCAATTGTAGCTTACTGAAGTTACGCCATTTACATCAATAGAAATTGTTGCACTGTCACCCTTATTGCTAGTTATGTCAAAAGAACCTGAATTCACAGGAATACCAGTAGATTTTGAGAAAATAAGGTTCGCGCTACTATTAAAATCAATATTCGAAATTGAAATGCCTCCACTTAGTTCAAACACCTCGTTAGATTCATCAAGGGCATCATAAGAAGTACCTGAGAAAATCACATACTCATCAGCTGCATAATGAATTCCAACCGAATCATTATTGTAAGACTCAAGAGCCAGGTTATTTACTTTGAAAATCGCCTGCCTCATATCAGAAACTGTAGTATTAAAGTTCGCACTCAATAAGGTATTATTCGAAAAACTTATACCACCTGCAACTACGATTGCTGTTAATCCTACAACCATGAGAACTTCAAGAAGTGTAAAAGCTTTTTTCATTATTTACCTTGGATTAAAGTCGGAAGTTGGTAGATCGGAGTAATAATTGATATCGCAATACCACCAACGAATAGTCCCATTAAGATAAGCATTATTGGACCAAGTAGATTCGAGATTAGTTTAATCTTAGTGTTTACTTCTTCTTCGTATAATTGAGAAAGCACCTTCATAATTTCATCAACAGAACCGGTTGTTTCACCAAGCTTAATCATTTGAGAAACCATAGGTTCAAATTCCTTCGGATGAAGATCTAAGAAGTTAGAGAAATCACCACCAGTCTCGACATATTTAGCAGCTTCTTTAAATAGATCTTGGTAAACCAAGTTTTCAATAGTATCTGCAGTAATCGTGATCGATTCAACAACACCAAGACCACTGGTGATAAGTGTCGATGATGTTTGAGTAAACGTAGCAATTTGAATTTGTTTTATAAGTCCACCAATGAACGGAATTTTTAGGAACATTACATCACGACTTTTACGTATCGATCGAACTTTCATCAGAACTACGTAAAGCACTACGAATCCAATAAATCCGAGTAGCATTAGTAGCCAGTACTTAGTGATGTATCTTTCCATATCAATTACAAGCTGAGTTAGGAAAGGTAGATCAACATCAAAGTTATCAAAGATCCCGCTAATTTTCGGAACAACAAATTTCACAAGACCAATCGTCACAGAAACCACTAATCCAAATACAACTAACGGATAAGCCATCGCACCTTTAATTGTCTTTCTGAATTTATAACTTCTCTCAAGAAGATCTTGAAGATAAATAATAACAGTAGGCAAGTTACCAGAAACCTCACCCACAGCAATCATGTTTACGAACAGGGGAGAAAACACTCCTGGATATCGCTTCAAACTTTCATGGAAAGCCTGACCATTTTCAATACTGTCTCTAATTTCATTAAGAATTTTTGCAAAGTATTTGTTCTTAACTCTGGCACTTAAGATATCCATAGATTTCTTAATAGTTAGCCCAGACTTAAGTACGGTAGAAAGGTATTTCAAAAAGATAATCTTATCTTTGAACTTAACAGATCCATAAGATTTGTTAAGGAAGTTCTCTTTTCTTTCTTTAATTTTTTGAACTTTTACTTCGTTGTTTATCAAAGCCTGTTTAGCTTCTTCAATAGTATCAGCAACAGTTGTTCCTTTGATCTTCTTACCATCACGGTTGAGTCCTTTATAAGCAAAAGTTTTCATGTCTATTCTTTAAGTACTCTAACGATTTCAGAAAGGCTCACTCGCCCATCAGCAACTTTCATTAATCCATCTTCAAGTAGTCTCTTGAATCCTCGCTCAATAGCAGCAGCTTCAATATCAGTTGGACTAGCCTTCTTAAAGATTAGCTTCTTGATGTCATCATTCACATCTAGCACTTCAGCAATAGCTAAACGCCCTTTATAACCTGTTCCACCACATTTGTCGCAGCCACCAGCTTCATAAATAGTTGCCCCTTCTTGCAGGTATTGACCACTATAGGTAGTTAGTTCATGCGAGAAGTCTGACCTTTCAGTTGTGTATCCTTGCAATAACTGGCCTGTGTATTGAATTGGTTTTTTACACTCATCACAAAGTTGTCTTACAAGTCTTTGCGCCACTACAACATTAACAGTCGAACCTACTAAGTATGGCTCAACACCCATCTCAAGTAGACGAGGTAAAGTATCAATAGAAGAATTCGTATGCAATGTAGCAAGTACCAAATGACCTGTTAGCGAAGCATTCACGGCGATTGTTGCAGTTTCTTCATCACGGATTTCCCCTACCATCACAATATCAGGATCCTGACGAAGGATAGATCTCAAACCAGCAGCAAATGACAGCCCGGCAGTCTGGTTTACTTGGATTTGGTTAACCCTATCAAGTCTATACTCAATCGGATCTTCAACCGTCATCAAGTTAACATCTGGTTCATTAAGCAGTTTCAAAACTGTATACAAAGTTGTTGTTTTACCAGAACCCGTTGGACCAGTAACGAGAAGCATTCCATGGGACTTCTCAACATTGTCATAAATCTTAGCCTGATTTTCTTCTGTATAACCAAGATCAGAGAGCTGAATCTTTTGTTTATTTGATTCAAGGATACGCATCACAATCTTTTCGCCTTTATAAACCGGAAGAATCGATACACGAGTAGTAATTTCTTTTTCATCAGGAAGCATCAATTTGAAACGACCATCCTGCGGTTTCTGATGTTCATCAATTCTCAAATCAGCAAGTACCTTAATACGAGTTGTAATAATTTCACTAAGCTCAAGCGGCAAATCCACAATGTCTTGAAGATCACCATCAACTCTAAATCGAATCAGAAGCCGACCTTCATGAGGTTCAATATGGATATCAGACGACTTATGCTCAAGTGCATTTATCAAAATAATATCAAGTAATTTAGATGAATTTCTCAGCGACTCAATACTCGATAGATCCTTAAGAGCAACACCCTTAACAGTCTCAAACTGTTCATCAAGTTCTTTTTTGACATTCTTCAAACTTTTCTCAACTTCATCAGGAAAAGCATAAAGTACACTCACTGGTTTATTTAGCTTCTTTCTAAGATTATCTAAAACCTGATAATTCTCAGGGTTCGAAGTCGCAAGTTGTATCTGATTATTTGAATCATCCAGAATCACCAGATTCTGAGTCTGTGCTAGAGTTAGCGGCACATACTTTTCAGTTAACTGTCTAAGATCTCTTGGTAAATCATGAGCCAGCTCGATGTTATAAGCTTGCCCAATAACTTGCTTTAACTGAGTCGCATCAAATACGCCTAGCCCATACAAATAAGTAGTAAATGGAACCTTCTGCTTGGCAGCTTCTTGCAGATATTCATCAATCTTAGCCCCAAAGCTTGGATTTATCTGATTTAAGCCATTTCTAAGCAACTCAATATTAAGCATGTTTTTCGAATAATTATCCAATTATTATACCATAAACAAGCCAAAAACCCAAGAGTTAGGGGATGGTAGTTGAACGTCCATCCGAAGGTAAATACATACGGGTATTTACGTAGAGTTAAATTTATGGTATAGTATATAGTTATATTATTTAATTATTCATATGAATAAAAAGAAGTTTGCAGCATTTTTAGCTGCAGTAGTAGTATTATCAATTGGAGGTTATTTCCTGTTTGCAGGAAGTAATGTAGATTCAGGTGATCTACAAGGTAAGTTTACTTACACTAGTAATTACAAAAAATCGAAAAATTTTTCTAACTATAATAAGTACAAGGAAAGCGTGAAAGATTTACCTGTAAGTAAACCAGTAGAGTTACCTGTAGACGAAACCGAAGAAGAAACAGACAGTAAACCTATAGATATACCTGTTGAAGTAGTTGAAGATACGCTACACGATTGTAGTTGGGGAGACACTTGGACAAGAATTTTTATCGTTAATGATTCAACAAGATACTTCGATGAAGAGAATAGAGGGTATGCTGCTTTGTTAGATGCTGTAAATTCTGGTTGTGACTTTAAAGTTGTTGTAGAAACAAGAGATGATAATTACAACAGATCATTTGAATGTGACATTGTAACAGCTGGTACATCAACTAGAGGTCAAAGAACATTTAGTTGTGATTCAGCTGCTAGAGTTTCAGGTAATACAACTCATCAGGTAACTGGTGAAGATATTCAAGAACATTTAGTGAGTACTGAGTTCGAATTTATTTGGGATACAAGTGGTAGTGTACGTACAGAATATTTAGAATCATTATTCATAGGTGATGGTACAGGTTTCAGAGATGATATGAGTGGTCTAAGATATTTTGTTTTTGCTAGAAGTTAGTAGGAAATCAAAAGCCACCCTTCAAAGGGTGGCTTTTTTATACAAAAAAATAAAGGGATGGATAATCAACCCTTTTATGGCGGAGAGGGAGGGATTCGAACCCTCGAGCCAACTTTCGTCGGCTAACTTCTTAGCAGGAAGCCCCGTTCGACCACTCCGGCACCTCTCCATAACCAAAATTTGCTTAGCGATTGTATTAGATAAGCATATTTTTTACAACCAAATAATCTAAATCAGAACCTCTAATCTTTAACTCCAGTCTCATTTACGTCGTCTTGAGCAGAAAGAGATCTAAGACCAGTAAGCCAATAACCTAGGCACAAAGCCACAATCACTAGGCCTGTCCCGATTACATATTCGAATTCCAATTCTGAGTAATCAAAAACTATTACTTTTCTTGCTACAGCCACAATTGCTGTCGCAAGTACGATACGCACATGAATTATCTCTTCTCTAAGGTATACAACAATATTTATAAAGATTTCGATAGCAATAAGTACCAGCATGAATGCTCCAAACACAGCCAACATGTCATTTGACGTCAAAAAGAAAATCGGTGGCTGCATGATCCTTTCATACATCACATAAACCACATCAGCTACACCCACAAAGATCACAATGATCATCAAAAAGGCAAGTAACTTAACAATAAATCGGATTATTGCCTCAAGAGTTGAAAGATATTTTGAATCAGGTAATTGCATCTATGTGTTTGCTAAATAAATATTCCATTAGTTGGCTAACAGAAATCGCTAATAAAATTATCATAGCATAAATAACAAAGCTTTGCAGAAAAATTAATGGAATCGATGATAGCGAACCAAGTACAGTAGCCAGTGCCCAAGAAGTAACTGACACTGATCCAGACGCAAAAGCAATTTTTCTGATCCCTCTATGAGAGTCTTTTAGACCTGCTTTCCAATCGATTAACTTTAGTCTTGGTTTAACGTAGAAGTGTAAGAAGAATCCATTTAGGGTGATCATCAATACAATAAACATCTTAATTAGGAACTTACTTGATTCCATATAGCCAGTTGGATTTGATAAGAAAATCAGAGCTCCAGAAATAATCAGAAGGAAAAGACCAATCCATACAAATTTAGAAAGGTAGTCCATAACTTCTAACTCTTTCTTTGATAATTTTAGGTCTTTTAGGAATCTGAAAAATAAATAGTCAGAAACCAGTGCACCTCCAAAACCAATCGCTAAACCTACCAAGTGCAAGATTATAAACAATGTTTTGAACTCAGAGAAAAACTCCATAACTCATTTTAAAATGGCGGAGAGTGAGGGATTCGAACCCTCGAGACCCGTGAAGGCCTGCTAGTTTTCAAGACTAGTGCATTCGACCACTCTGCCAACTCTCCGCGAGGAATATACCTATCTAGGAAGAGAATGTCCACACAATATTTCGAACTTTATTTAAAATTTATTTCACTATTTGATAATTCTGGGCTGGTAAAAAGTATATCCATATTCCTAACAATTTAATCAATGTATGACCAACTAGAATCATTAATGCCAACAGAGGCTCGAAAAGAAATCTTAAACCTAGAGTCTTTCAAAAGCCTAACACTAACCCTAATCGAAAAGAATAAGTCTAAGAATTTAATAATCACCCACAAGCAGCCAGTAGAAAATGATTTAATCCAGACTATAAAGCAGTTCAAAAAGGTGTTTCCATTCATTCGACTAGTCATGATTTTAAAGGAGTTTAGTTTAGATAATATTATCTCTTTAACAGAAGCTGGAGCAGACTATGTTCTAGACTACGGGATGGACATGAACGAAAGAGCTAATAAAATTGCTAAAATTACAAATGAGCCTGCACTCAAATTTATGCCTCGAATGCAGTTTGCAGATTTGGTTATAAATCCAATTTCAAGAAAAGTTTCACGCTCAGGCACACAAATTAAGTTGCGAAGAAAAGAATTCGAACTCGTAGAATTCTTAGTCAAAAACCCATATCGTGTAATCACTCGAACAGAACTCCTCGAAGTCGTCTGGGGATACTCACCAGCAAGTTTTAGCAATACAGTTGATGTGCATATGGCTAGCCTACGTAGAAAGATTGATAGAGGCTTCAAAATTAAATTAATTCAAACTGTTCACGGAAAAGGCTACATGCTTCAGGAAAATTAGGAAAACATTGCACTTGATGTCAATTTTTAATAGAATCTCTGCTCACATTTAGAGTGGGTGAATTCTCGTTATATGACGGCGATCAGCCTCCTACTTGTGAAGTAAACTTCATGTTTGATCTTGGTTTTTCAAGAGTCACTCATGAGAATGATCTTTTACAAGTAGGTAAGCAAAAACTCCGTAGGGGTCGCTACATTTAGCACATCAAATTGGTGTATTACAGCAGCGACCCCTGCAACTAAAAAAGGAGTAAAATTAAGTCGCTGGGGTCAATAGACCTCAAAACCGTTGCCGGTCGCATTCCGCGGTCGGGTTCTCAACACAACTCGTTCGAAAGCGGCGATATACCCTCCACGTGGTGTGGCGGGATAAAATATCGTCAATGTTCAATCACGGCGCCAAACCGAACAACACTCGGCGCCTTGAACGGAGTAACCCATGAGTCATGTAGCCGTCTACACGGGTTGGCGTAAAGCCATCACCCAGATGGACAACAAGATCCCGTTCATCGCAATCTTCGCGCTGATCGGGATGATCGTCTACACGGTCGGTGAGCACTTCCACGTGCACGCCGTCCATCATCTGCACAACCACACCCTCCATGCGGTCGCGAATCACTGGGGCATGTGGCTGTTCTTCGCATACCTGGGCCTCGAAATCAAACTCGAGGACATCAGGCGGGCTGGGACGTTCGTGCTCTTCGCAATCGTCGGCGGGATGGTCGTCCCTCCCCTCTTCACACTGGCTCTCGTCGGGTCCGTGTACATCGCGATCGGATCTGCAGCAACTGACGTGGCCTTCAGCTTGGGTGGTGCCAAGCTGATCCAAGGGGGCAAGTCCACCGTACTGAGTCTCCTGGTCGCTTCACTTCTGCTTCTGGCAGTCGGGGACGACCTTGGTGGGGTTGCAATCATGACCGGCATGTACGCTGGTGATAGGCTCCACCTCGGGTGGCTCGCGCTGGAAATCATCATCCTGACCCTTGGGTTCTTCCTGGGTGAGGGCGGTAAGTTCCAGCTGCGCCGCCGCCCTCAGGGGACGGACGAAGTACATG
>JAUHYY010000019.1 GCA_030426295.1 bacterium | reverse complement strand
AGAGAAACATGGTATATTTAAGTCCATGAAAAATAAGAGCAACATCAATTTTAAGCGCAATTATAAAGTAAGAGAAACAATGTGGGTTTTATTCTCTAGGTTATTCGTATGTGAATTCGTTGTTATTTTTTTCATCTACCTTTTCACGACTCAAGTACATGTATTATCAGTGTTTATCATTGGCTTTTTAAACCTTATTTTTGTCCTTTGGCTGTTTATTTCATGGGTCAATACCTATTATATTATTTCAAAAGAGGGCATGTCAAAAACGAAAGGTGTTTTCTTCAGGAAAACTCGGACTTTCGATATTTCATCAATTGCATCAGTTAAGGTTAGGCAAGGAATTATTGGAAGGATCCTTAAATACGGCGACGTCATTCTAGAAAACCCGCTTACCAAGAAAGATCTTGTAATCGAACGCATTAATGAACCTTATTTACAGGCTAGCTTGATCGAAAAGCAAAGATTAAAAGAGATATCAACAAATGAGAACAAGAAAATAGTACCCCTTTAAATTTATAATTTAGAGAATTCCACTTATATCCACTACCTATATTTGAGTTACTCAAAATTGCGTAAAACTCTTTAATTATGGTATAATTCAAAGATACTTGAAACAAAAATATGGATATTGCAAGAGATGGTGAAATATTAAGAAGTGCATCAGAAGATCTAGATACAAGCATTGATCTAGATCCCGAAGCAGTAGATAGGCTTGCTGTAGAACGTGAATCGATGGCCGAACGAACAGCCCTTGCAGAAGACATATTCAGGCCAGAAGAAGATGCAGTCATTGCAGATCTTGAGCGAGAGATTGATGAAGCCACGCATACGCATGATCATCCCACAGATGAGCCCATATCTAGCCCCTTCTTGTCTCCGACTGCTAAAAAAGAGACATTTAAAGACAAATTTATTGAAGTAGTAGAAAAATTCAAACTTACATTAACTCAAATTTCTGAAAAATTCAGTGAAGCACTCAGCTCACTATTTGGAGCAAGCGGCAGAAATAAGGAGGCACAATCTGGAGGAACAAACGATGAGCCGCGCAGAATTGAATTTGACTCATCTGAATACGAAGCATACCCAGCGATCAATGAAATGCCGTATTCTCTTAGAACCAGGACTGTCGAATTTCAAGGGGAAGAGCCAAGTGGAACTGTATACATACCTGCATTTAATCGTATGTTTGTAGTATCTGATAATGGTAAAGTTTTATGCTTAGACTCAAATTATAGCCTGGAAAAAGAGTGGGATATTGGCGGAGACTTAGAGGGCATTACTTATGACCCCAGAACAAATTTAATCTATGTAATTGCAGAAGGAAGCCAAGAACTAAAACAGCTAAGGTACGAAGATGGTGAACTAAGCCCTACTGGGCAAGACTGGGATTTATCATCTTTAATCCCATATAATAATGATGGCTCAGGGGTTGAAGCACTTGCATTCGTAAACGGACAATTCTATGTAGGCGATCAGCACGATGGAACGATCCACATAATTGAAATCGATAGGGGAAATATTAGAGAGGTTGGAGTAATTGAGCCACCCGAGGGTATAGACAGGGATATTTCGGGCCTACATTACGATGAGAATAGCGGCATGGTGTACGCTGTATGGGACAGGTACAACCGTTTAGCACTAATAGATGCAAGTACTAACACATACTCATACCAGTTTGAACTACCCTCAGATTTACATGATATAGAAGGAGTAACAATAAATCAGGATGGGCAAATTACATTCTCTAATGACTCCGGATCAATGGAAGTGCCTGTATAAGATTTTGAATACTAATCCGTAGGGTCATAGTCCTCTTTGATAACGATCGATGTTATTTGTTCAGCGTTTTCCATTAGCTTTAGACAACAATCACCAGCCCTAGTAATAAAGAAGGTTTTTCCTGCATCTTTATATTTTTTAGCTACTGCATTTATTGATTCAAGTGCTGAGTAATCCATTACTTTTGCGTACTTTAAATCAAGAATTACTGTTTCAGGATCAGCATTTACATCAAAGATTTCCTTAAAGCTTAATACAGATCCAAAAAATATAACTCCATTAATCTTATAAATTTTCTCACCATCATCATTAGTTTGTGTGTTCACAGATAGCTTTTTACCCTTTTCCCAAGCAAACATTATTGTCGATAAAATCACTCCTATGATCACAGCAGATGCTAAATCTTTAAATACAGTTACAGCAGTAACTACAATGATTACAAGAAAATCCTGATTTGGAATCGTGTTCCCGTATTTCAGACTTTCCCACTTAAATGTTGAAATCACTACCATAAACATAAGACCAACTAAACTAGCAAGCGGGATTGCATTTACTAAAGGTGAAGCAAACATAATGAAAATCATTAGAGCACTTGCTGCAACTAAACCAGACAAACGAGTCCGTCCTCCAGACTTTATATTTACAATGGATTGACCAATCATCGCATCACCGCCCATACCCCCAAGGAAACCATTAGCTACATTTGCAGCACCTTGAGCAAAATATTCTTTATTTGTATTACCTTTGGTTTCAGTCATTTCATCAATTACACGCAACGTTAAAGTTGCTTCTGTAAGACCTACCAAAGCAGCAGTTAAAGCATAAGGGAAAATAACTTCTAGTACTTCCCATGAAAAACTTACTTGCGGAATATGAAATTTAGGAAGGCCTCCTTTTAATTCTATACCAGCAAAATCTTGTACCGTAACAAGCTCATAAATTCCAAACTTAGCCATCAAAATCGATACTGTTGTTATAAGTCCAATAGCAGCTAAGCTAGAAGGTATAGCCTTAGTTAGTTTTGGGAAAAAGTGGATTATCAGCATTGTAATACCCACAAATACCAACATGATCAACATGTCTGGGGCGGGCAACCATTGACCATCAACCTTAAACTGAGCCCATTGAGCTAGAAAGATAACTATCGCCAAACCATTCAAGAAACCAAGCACTACAGGATGAGGAATAATTGATGTGTATTTACCTAGTTTAAAAACACCAATCAAAACTTGAATAACACCTATCAATACAACTGTCGCAAATAAATATTCAAGACCATATTGTGCAACCAAAGGAGCAATAACAATAGCTATCGCAGCAGTTGAAGAACTAATCATACCAGGACGCCCCGTAATACTTGCTGCAATCAAACCTATAACTACTGCAGTCTGCAGACTAATTATAGGACTAACTCCAGCCACAAAGGCAAATGCTATTGCCTCAGGTATAAGTGCAAGCGCAACCGTAATACCAGCAAGAAAATCATTCTTGAAGTACTTTTTATTTTTATGGAACTGATCTTTAAGTTTACTCGTTAAAATCAATAGTTTTAATTTAAAAGCGTCCCAGCCACTCTATAGATAAAAGCACTAATTGCAAGAGAAAATATCATTTGTCAAGACGCGTGCGTGGGAAAGCTTTAGCATATGGAACTGATCTTGAAACTTAAGATAAGTTTATATATCTTATCTAAAATCTCTTTGCCAATTCATGACTAAAGAAATAGTAAACAATTTAACCGCATCAATAAGTGTCGGTTTAGTTGTCGTAACTTTAGGCGCAGCTTTTGGTGAACTTTCTGGTCTTGGTGTTTACATCGGTATGCTCTCAGCATCGATACTTTCTCTTATCACGAGCATATTTGCAGGATCTAAATTTGGGGTGTCTTCACCAACCGGACCTATGACGGCTGCAATATCTGTGATAATAATGGCAGACAATAAATGGATTGAAACTCACTCACAAAATGTAACTTCAGCAGAACTAATATCGGCAGTGCTTATTGTAGCTGCAGTAATTCTGTTTTTACTAAATCTAGTAAAAGTACAAAAGCTAATTCAGTTTATTCCAAATTTAGTAATCTCTGGATTTTTGAATGGTATCGCAATACTGATACTTTTAAGTCAGTTCAGATCATTCAACACAAGCTTAGATCTAGCAGTAGCCCTCACAAGTTTTGTTCTTTTATTAATATTCAATAATTACAAATCAGATGACTCGCATCCAGCTATTAGATTAATGCTTAGTTCATTTGGATTGATTGCAGTAGCTACAATAGTTAATTATTTCTTGAAGCTGCCTGTAAGCACTGTAGATGTAGAGACTTCGCTTTCGTCAATAAAGGTAATTAATCCCTCTATAGAGATCTTTGACTTCGAGACTTTAAAATTCATTATACCATTAGCCTTTGAGCTTTCACTGATCGCTTTACTCGACACACTTCTTACAGCAGTAGTAATCGATAATAAATCCAATACAAAGACTAATCATTTCAAAGAACTTGTAGGCCAAAGCGCATCAATGTTTTCAATAGGGCTAATTGGAGGACTACCTGGAGCCCAATCAACTGCACCAACAATGATGCTCTATAAAGAAGGAGCAAATCGATTTTACGCAAAATACCTTATCGCGCTAACCTGCATACTCTGCACATTCTTATTTGCCGGCCTACTTAAATACATACCAACTGCGATATTAGCAGGGGTTATATTAAAAGTAGCATTCGATGTAGCTGACTTTACTTCTATTAAAGCGCTAATAAAGTCGAAAGCAAAAAATAGTCACTTAAGATCAGTAATTGTTCTTGGAACAACAGTTTCGACGGTGCTTATAAGCCTTAACATGGCAGTGATTTTCTTCACGATTACATTCTTAATGTGGAACAAAATTACGCCAAAGAAGTGGCAGATTTCTGACCTGATTGATGAAAAAGAAGAAGAAGGATTTGATGACGAAATGTAACCTAAAGCTTGAGATTTTTCGCATTTTAAGTAAAAATATAAACTATTTAAGGTAAATAAATGAAAAACACTCACATTGGAATAATCGGAGGAGGTCAACTAGGTTTACTTTTGATTCAGTCTGCGATTAGTTTTCCGGTTAGTGTTGCCGTTTACGATCCAAACCCTGAGTGTTCTGCATCAGGCTTTGCTCATGAATTTGTGCAGGGTGACTTTGATGATAAAGAAGCATTAATCAACTTCTGCAAAAAATGCGATGTAATTATTTATGAAAACGAAAGAATCAACATCGAAGCACTCAAAGAGGTCAAAGCAATGGGAATAGAAATAGTTTCAGATTTCGAAGACCTTGAATGGATCCAAGACAAATTTATCCAAAGAAAAAAACTAGAGGAAGCAGGCTTACCAGGACCAAGCTTCAAAGAAGTAATGGCTTCTGACACAAGATCATATAACGGCAATCTACCAGTTGTACAAAAATTCAAAACTGGCGGTTACGACGGAATGGGCGTAGTTATTCATAAAGATCAAGATTCAATCCAGAACGCACCTGAAGTAGATTCAGTTTTTGAAGAAATGATAGATATAAAATCAGAGCTTAGCGTAATAATTGCGAGAAGCAGAAAAACAAAAGAAACAGTCGTTTACGATGCTGTTGAGTTAATTTCAAATCCAGAAATAAACCTTCTTGATTACCTAGTTTCACCTGCAAGAATCGATCAAGCTATCCTCGACAAAGCCAAAGAGATTGGTCATCAAATAGCAGAGAAATTCGACTTCAATGGTATATACGCAGTTGAACTATTCTTAGACCAAAACGACAACATACTTGTTAACGAAATATCACCAAGAACACACAACAGCGGTCATCAAACCATATCAACACATGTTACTTCTCAGTACGAGCAGCAAATACGAATAGCGCTTGGGCTCCCACTTGGATCAGTAGAAGAAATTTCACCTGGCGTATTAATTAACTTGCTTGCTGACGATTCAACTGGCGAAACAGTCTACAAAGGACTCGAAGACGCATACGAAATCAGCAATGTTCAATATACTTTTTATGGCAAGAAACAAGTACGACCATATAGAAAAATGGGGCACGCAGTAATTTTAGAAAAAAACACAGAAGATGCTATAAATAAAATAGAAAAAATTAGAAACACTCTAACAATCACATCAAATGACTAAAGTAGGAATAATAATGGGAAGCAAATCAGACCTGCCAGTAATGGGGGCAGCTCAAGAAATCTGCACACAATTCGGAGTAGATTACGAAATCAAAACTGTGTCAGCTCACAGAACTCCAGACTGGATGATGGAATACGCACGTTCAGCTGAAGAAAACGGAGTAAAAGTAATTATAGCAGGTGCTGGCGGAGCAGCTCACTTACCGGGGATGGTTGCATCACTAACAAATTTGCCAGTAATCGGTGTTCCAGTTAATTCATCAAACTCAATCCAAGGAATAGACTCACTTCTATCAATCGTACAAATGCCAGGAGGCGTTCCAGTTGCAACTGTAGGTATCGACAACGCAAAAAATGCTGGGCTACTTGCCCTTAGAATTCTTGCAACAAGCGATGATGAGCTAATGCAAAAACTAAACGACTTTACTGAAGAACAGAAGCAAAAAGTGTTAGGCGAACAGTAGAAACAATTATTAATTTTAGTAATCTACCAACTACTGTTAACATACCTATATGCAAAAACTTTTACTAGCAACAATTTTCATACTAATAGCAGGCTGTACTACTACACCCTCTACCAAATTAAATGAAGTAGCTCCTAAAAGTAACAATCCCAAAGAATCAGAAGAAATATTTAACGTTAAAGATTACGACGAATTATCTTTGCCTGCATTTTCAACAAAAGAATTTAATGGTAGGGATTTAAAACTTGGCAAGGTTTTAGAGCGTACAAATTTGTACACGAGGTATTATATTACATACAAAAGCGCAGATCTTACTATCTCAGGAATCATGAACTTGCCTACAGGAGACGGACCATTCCCTGTATTAGTATTGAATCATGGCTATATAGACCCAGCAATATACACTAACGGACGTGGTCTAAAAAGAGAACAAGACTACTTTGCAAAAGAAGGCTACATCGTTATACATCCAGACTATAGAAACCATGCTGAATCAACGAAGGTCGAAGGCTATCAACAGGATTTAAGACTAGGTTACACAGAAGATGTTGTTAGCGCAGTTTACGCAGTAAGAGAATCAAATCTTGAGTACTTTGATAAAGAAAACATAGGAATGCTTGGACATTCAATGGGCGGAGGCATAACTCAAAATATCCTTGTAACTCATCCGGAGCTGATAAAGGCTGCAGTACTCTACGGTCCAGTGAGCTCAGACACTCGTGACAACTTTGATAAATGGGGAAGAAGTAACCCTGACAGAGGAGATATAATCCTTCAAAATCATGGAGACTTTGATCAAGCACCAGAATTTTGGGACAACATCTCACCAATAAATTTTTTCGATAACATTAAAGTTCCAGTATTGATACAACAAGGAACAGCTGACGAATCAACCCCTATGAAATGGGCTGATAAAACACATCGAGCAATGCTTGAAGCAGGAGTAGACGTGATCTATAACACCTACAAAGGAGAACCCCACGAATTTATAAAAATGTGGCCACAGTTTATGAGCTCAAATTTAGAATTTTTCGATAAAATCCTCAAAAAGCAAGATACAGAAATCATAGAACCAGTTGACGAATTCAGATCTAGGATTAACTTAAAAGAATTTGGAACATATGTAACCCCTGATAGCTCACCAGTAGAACCCGAAAGATTCACAGGTTACCATACAGGTGTAGACATAGAGTATACTGATGTAACACAAGACACCGAAGTCTTAGCGATAACAAAAGGCAAAGTACTCTACGGGGGGCGCGTCAACGGCTACGGAGGAGTTATAATACTAGAGCATGAATTAAGTGGCCAAACCTACTCTGTGCTTTATGGCCACCTAGACCCAAGATCTCTTACAAACAACTCAACAGTTGAGAAAGGAGAAAGACTCGGAGTTCTAGGAGCCGGCTACACAGAAGAAACAGATAACGAAAGAAAGCATTTACACTTTTCAATCAAACCAGGAACTGACACAGATTTACGAGGATATGTAAATACAAGCTCAGAACTCAAAGATTGGATTAATCCTCTTGAGTTATTATAATAAATTCATGAAAAAAATAATCGCAACAATAAGTTCTGTAGCAATTTTAATAAGCACTCTAAGCTTCACAGCAAGTGCTGAATTAGTTTTCCCTGACATAGAAAACAGCGAGTACAAAGACAGCATAGAAAACCTTCAGTTCTCAGGAGTAATCCAAGGCTACGAAGACGGTACGTTCAGACCATTGAACCCAATCAATCGAGCTGAGTTTACAAAAATAGTACTCGAATCTATTGGAACAGAAATCCAAACTGCAGACGAAGAATGTTTCGATGATGTAAGCGACCAATGGTTCGCAGATTACGTATGCACCGCAAAAGAAGAAGGAATAATCCAAGGCTACGAAGACGGCACATTCGGACCTGAAAAAGAAGTTAATATTAGCGAAGCACTTAGCATAGTAGTTAAAAGTTTCGATATACCATATGACGAACCAACAGACGATGAAGAATGGTACGAACCTTTCCGAGAATATGCTCATGACAACAATATATTTTCTAGATACACATACAAACCTGGCCAAGATGCAAACCGAGGCCAAATGGCATTCTTAGTAGATCAAACGGTAGACATAAAGAACCAACAGACATACATTAACGCCACTTATAATTCACGCACACTTGGCTGCAGCGAGGAACCACCAAGCTCTGCTCCAACATCATTTAACGTCAACGGTGTAGAGAGCTCAGCAATAAGAGTAATTCCAGACAACTATGATCCAGAGTATCCTTATCCATTAGTTTTTGCATTCCACGGTCGAACTAACTCAAACTCACAAGTTAGAGCATATTATAAGATTGAAAGACCAATTAATAATAAAGCAATTATCGTTTACCCTTCTGGACTAGAGCTACCATCAGGCGGAGCATACACATGGTCAGACGCAAGCGACCCAGGATCAGCACTTAGAGATTATGAATTCTTCGATGAAATGCTCGAAGAAATTTCAGACTCATACTGCGTTAACAAAGACAAGGTATTCGCACTTGGCCACTCACTTGGAGGATGGTTTACTAACAGTCTCGCATGCGCAAGAGGCGACAAAATAAGAGCTGTTGCATCTATCGGTAGCGCAAGAACTAACAGCGACTGCACTGGTCCAACAGCAGTTATGCAACTACACAATCCAAATGACAGACTACAAAGCATACAAGGTGCTATAAACTCACGAGACTGGTTCTTAGAGCAAAACTCATGCTCGCAGGATTACACAGAAGTAGAACCCTCAGAACATAATTGTGTTGAGTACCAAGGCTGCACAGAAAACCATCCAGTAGTTTGGTGCCCACATGATCAAGATTATGATTCAAGCGGTAACTATTACCCTCACAACTGGCCTCGTGGAACAGGCGAACACATGTGGGACTTTTTCGAGAGCTTAGATTAAGCTTTTTGAACCAACTTAATCAACCCAAACACCGCATATACACAAGCCCCAAACACAACTATAGTAGGCCCTGTAGGCAGATCAAGATAATAAGATCCGAATATTCCCGCTATCAGAATAAACTCACTGAGAGCGATGCTTAAAACGACAAGTACCTTAAACGATTTTGATAAAAGTTGAGATATTGCTACAGGTATAACAAGCAGAGCACTAACAAGAATAATACCTAAAACCTTTAGAGCCAATACCACGCCAACAGAAAGAACTATATATAAACCGAGCTTTAGTAGCTTAGTATTTATACCAGATACCAAAGCAAGATCTTCATTTAAAGCAAACAGGGTCAACTTATTTCTGATAGCAAAAACTAAAGCTAAAATCACTGAGCTTACAATAGCGATTATCCACAGATCTTGTTTTGAAATAGCTAGTATATTCCCGAAAAGATAACTAATAAGCTCGGGCTGATAACCTGGTATAGCGCTCATAAGTATCACACCAATAGAAAGCCCAGTTGCAAAAATAATCCCAATGGCTGTATCAGAGCTAGATTTTAGTTTGTCTTCCATAATATAAATAAAACTTGCAAACACAGTCGCAGCCAATACAGCTCCTAACAAAGGCGCAAATGAAAATAGAAGACTCATCGCAACACCAGCCAAAGAAGCATGAGCAATACCTTCTGAAAAGAATGCCATTTTTCTTAGCACTACAAACACCCCAAGTACAGCAAGAAGTAGGGCAAGCATTACACCTGCTAGCAAAGCTCTCTGCATAAACGGTATTTGTAATACTTCAATCATTATTAGTGGTTATGGTTATGTAACGAAAAGTTGTCTCCATATATTTTCTTCAATGCATCGATATCAAAATCGTAATTGTTTCCATGACAACATACTTCACCTTCATGAAGACAAAGAACTTTATCACTATACTTAAATACAACATTTACTTCATGCGATATCAATATAATTGCCACGCCATGGTCTTTATTTAGATGTGACGCCATCTCGTAGAAACTATCCTGGCCACCAACATCTATACCGGTCGTTGGCTCATCAAATATTAATAGCTTTGGATTATTCAACATAGCTCTAGCAATCAGTACTCTCTGAAGTTGACCACCCGAGAGCGCACCAATCATTTTGCTGTAGAGATCATCTACCTTTAGCTGATCACAAACCTTATTATTTTTTAAATCTTTACCCTTGAAAGACAAAGACAAAAACTCTTCCACAGTGATCGGAAAATTCCTGTCAAAATAAAATCTTTGAGGGACATACCCGATTAGATCTAAAGCCTTGTTAACAGGCTTACCATTAACGCTTACCTTACCTTTATATGCAACTAACCCAAGTATCGCTTTTACTAAAGTTGTTTTACCAGAACCATTGGGCCCAATCACAGAAAGAATGTCCCCTTGATCTAGATCAAAAGAGACATTCTTAATTATATTTAATCCACCAAGATTAACTGATAGATCCTGTACTTCTAATAATTTATTAGATGGCTTCTGCAATAGTTTGAGCGTTAGAAAGTAATAATTCCATGTATGAACCAGTTTCATCAAGTCCTCCAAGTGGATCAAGCACATAGATCGATAAACCTAAGTCCTCTACAAAAGGATCAAGAGCATCTGAAGAAAGCTGAGGTTCTGAGAACACTGCACTAAGTCCATGAGCTTCTGCAGATTCATACAACTCTTCAAGATATTTAGGAGTTGGCTCTTTACCTGGACTTGGCTCAAAAGTTGCAATAACTTCTAATCCATAAGCACTTGCAAAGTAAGCCCAAGAATCGTGGAAAACAATCATTTCAGGCTTCTCAACACCAGAAGCAATAGTTTCTTTGATTTGAGTATTAAGAGTTACCATTTCATTTTGGAAAGCTTCGAGGTTAGACATATAATAACCTTCATTAGAAGGGTCTAACTCGATAAATACATTCGCTATATTTTCAGCAATAACTGATCCGTTGCTTGCTGAAAGCCAATAGTGAGGATCAACTCCCTCATGATCATGACCTTCATGCTCATCGTGATCATCTTCTTCGTGGCCCTCATGTTCTTCATCATGTTCGTGATCGTCATCGTGATGTTCCTCTTCATGTTCATGATCATCATGGTCATGATGTCCCTCAAACTCCATCAATTCAATTCCTGCATCTACAGTTTTAACTTCAACTTCTGCATCTGAGTTTTCAATCATTTCAGTGATCCATCCATCAAGATCGTGGCCAACAGAAAATACTACATCTGAGCCACTAATTTTACGAATATCTGAAGGTGAAGCATTAAAAGTATGCGGACTTGATCCCGCAGGAAGAATCGCTTCGACTTGAACTTTATCACCACCAATACTTGAAGCAATATCAGCAATAGGGAATATAGTTGCAGCAACTTTAAGAGCTTCATCAGAAGAACTTGTTTCATTAGCAGCACTGCATCCTGCTAACATTGATATAGCCAACAGGCTAATTAAAACTTTTTTCATATTATTCTTATTAATTACAATTTTTACATAAACCAGAGAACTCAAAGTAATGAGCCTCAATTTTAATACCAGGGAACTTCTTTATTAATTCCCCAATAAAACTTTCATCACTAATGTGAAGATCGCTTACGTCTCCACATGAATCACAAATAAACTGATGATGACAATGATCATCACAGGGATGCTCACAAATCATATACTTACTTTGACCCTTAAGCTTGTGAACAATATTAGAGTCTTCAAAAGCATCCATTATTCTATAGACAGTAACAGTATCAATTTTCTTGCCATTCGCCTTAGCAAGATCAACAATCTCATAAGGGTTCAAAGGCTTGTCTGCTTCACTGAGTATCTCAAGAACAATTCTTCTAGGCAAAGTTACCTTGAGCTTACTATCTTTAAGACGATCTAAAAGTTTACTGTCTAACATGACTAAAAATTAAGTAACGCAACACTATTGCATTTACTGTTTATAGTCAATACTATTTTCCGCCTCTTTTTCTTTCATGCTCTTTAAGGAACTTCTTTCTAAGCCTAATGTTGTTCGGAGTAATCTCTACGTACTCATCTTCTTTAATGTACTCAATAGCTTTTTCAAGTGTCATTTCAGATATAGGAGTAAGATTTAGAGCTTCATCAGCACCAGAAGATCTTACGTTAGAAAGTTTCTTATTCTTAATTGGATTCACAACTAGATCAGTACCTTGGTTATGTTCACCAATGATCATCCCTTCATAAACTTCAGTAGCAGGACCAACAAATAGCGGACCTCTTTCTTGAAGCTTCCATAGCGAGTAAGCCATAGTAGCACCATTCTCACCAGAGATCATCGAACCAACTGCACGTTTCTCAATTGGACCAACATAAGGAGCAAAGTGATCGAATGAATGATAAAGAGTTCCTTCACCACGAGTAAGAAGCAGGAACATCCCTCTGAATCCAAGCAGCCCACGAGTAGGAACTTCAAATTCAAGAAGAGTATTACCATTTTCAGATTTCATGTTTTTCATAATCCCTTTTCTCTTACCTAGCGCTTCAATAATTGCACCAGACATAGAATCAGGAACATTAATCACAGCCATTTCAATTGGCTCTTGTTTTTGACCATCAATTTCTTGCATAAGAACTTCAGGTTGTGAAATTTGCAGTTCAAACCCTTCACGTCTCATTGACTCAATAAGTACAGCGATATGCATTTCACCTCTACCATAAACCTTAACAGCATCACTATTTTGCACTGGTTCAATTTGTAGACCAACATTAGTTTCAAGCTCTTTCTCAAGACGTTCTTTAAGATGCCTACTAGTTACGAATTCACCTTCTTTACCAGCAAAAGGGGAGTCATTTAC